>JBBIOC010000058.1:0-8603 GCA_037443585.1 Candidatus Omnitrophota bacterium | reverse complement strand
GAGGCTACTGCACAGGCTCAACCTCAAACAAAAACAGCCCCTGAGGCGCCGCCAAAAAAGACTGAAAAACCAAAGTAGGGGCTTTATTAAAATGAAGATAAATTATCTATGTAATCATAATTTAATCAAACTTCTGTTTTTAATTTACTTCACCCTTTTTAGCATTACATTGATTTCTTATGCGCAGGAGAGCGAAAGGTTCCCGCGCATAGGATTTATTAAGAGCGACCGGACAAATATCAGGGCAGGAGACAATCTGAATTTCGAAGTATTGTGCCAGGTCTCTAAGGGGGAAGCAATAAAGGTCATTGAGAGAAGGTATAAATGGTATAAAGTCTTACTGCCCAAAAGTGCCTGTGCATTTGTAAAAAAGGAATATGTCAGCTCAGACAATGGAATAGGCATTGTGAATGCCAATAATGTAAATGTGCGCGCAAAACCCGGCTTAAATTCCACAATAATTGGCCAGCTCAACAAAGAGGAGAAGATCAAGATTAAAGAAGAGATAGAAGGATGGTATAAGATAGAACCGTCTAAAAATTTTACTGGATGGGTACATAGTGACCTTATAACCTTCAAGCCTCTTGAGATCAAAAAAGAAGAGCCAAAGAAGGAAGAGAAGTTAAAAGAAGGGCTTGAGGAAGAAAAGGTTGAAGAAGAGACTGTTCAGCTTGAAATTGCAGAGCCTCAGGTGCTTTTTGAGGCTAAGGGGAAACTTTTAGGAACGGGCAGGCTTATCAATAGGCCGGGCACGCATAAACTTATGCTTAATTCAAAGGACTTCTGTTATTTGAAAAGCGAGAAGGTTGATCTCAATAAGTTTATAAACTTAAATGTTGAAGTTAGGGGTAAACTAATCGAATATAAAAATGATAAACCTTATGTGATTTCGGTAGAAACAGTAGAAATCACCAAAAAAGGTCTATAAAGAAATATTTGTAAACGCGGATACACGCGGATTACACACGGATTTACGCGGATATTGTGTAAATCCGCGACCATCCGCGTGCAATCCGCGAGAATCCGCGTTTAATGAAATTAATTCTTTCCCTCTTCCTTTTCTTCTTCGCAGTCGTAATCCATGAATATGCCCATGGTTGGGTTGCTTATAGGTTTGGAGACCCTACTGCAAGATTTATGGGCAGGCTTACACTAAATCCTATTGCCCACATTGACCCACTTGGAACAATAATTCTGCCATTATTTTTAATCCTTGCCCGTTCTCCAATATTATTCGGCTGGGCAAAGCCTGTCCCGATAGATTTTTTAAGATTAAAGAATCTAAAAAGGGATATGATTTGGGTAGGTCTGGCAGGGCCTTTAGCAAATATATTATTGGCAGGTCTTTTTGCAGCTTTATTGAATTTTCTACCCAGGCCCCTTAATCCTCTATTTGAAATGGTGCTTGGCTCGGCTGTGGTTGTAAATCTGGTGCTGGCTGTATTTAATCTCTTACCTGTGCCTCCACTGGATGGGTCAAGGGTTGTCTTCAGTCTCTTGCCAAGGAAAGCAGCCTTTGTGTATATCAGTTTAGAACCATGGGGTTTTTTTATAGTTATCGCCCTGTTATATCTCGGCATAATAGACCTCGTCATATGGCCGATAGTTGGTTTTTTGGCAAAGACTCTAGGAGTTAGATGAAGAAGTTAAGATTGAATCTGGGTAAGAGAAGTTACGACATTCTAATAGGTCAAATGGGTTTTGCTAAACTCATAGAAAATATAAAAAGAATTGATATAGGAAAAGACGCCTTTGTCATAACAAATTCCAAAGTTTACACTCTCTATGGAAAAATACTTGAAAGAGAATTTCTAAAGAACGGATTTGGTTTCAAAGCAGTGTTTATACGAGATGATGAAAAGGCAAAGTCCTGGGATTGGGCAGACGCACTTCTAAAAAAAATTGCTAAATTTGATATATTCAAAAAGGTCTTTATAGTAGCCTTTGGTGGCGGGGTAGTGGGAGACCTATCTGGATTTGTAGCTTCAGTATATAAAAGAGGTACGCCATATATCCAGATTCCTACAACGCTTCTAAGTCAGGTCGATTCAGCAATCGGTGGAAAGGTGGCTATCGACCTTTCAGTTGCAAAGAATATTGTAGGCAGTTTTTATCAGCCTAAATTAGTATTCAGCGAGCTTTCCATTTTAAAATCACTTCCGCGTAGAGAGATAGCAGCTGGACTTTCGGAAGTCATTAAATATGCCGTAATAAAGGACAGGCGCCTCTTTGAGTATTTGGAGACAAACTATAAAAGAATTTTGAACAAAGATATGAAGGCCCTCGAATATATAATATATACTTCAAGTGTAATAAAGGCAAAGATAGTAGAAGAGGATGAATTTGACAGAGAAAACAAAAGAGTTGTTCTAAACTTAGGTCATACATTGGGCCATGCAATAGAGGCATCCACTGACTATTCAGGCCGATATAATCATGGAGAGGCAATTAGCATAGGTATGGTCTATGCCTGTATAGTCTCTGAAGAGTTTGGTCTATCAGATCCAAAGTTAAGGAAGCGATTAGAATCCCTTCTTTTAAAAGTAGGCCTGCCTATAAGAATAAGAAAAATGCGTCTTTTGGAAATATATAAAGCGTATCAACATGACAAAAAGTTTATTCATGGAGAGAACCGTTTAGTGCTGCCTGTCCACATAGGAAAGGTTATAGTAAAGGAGGGTATTCCAGAGAGTATAATCTCCAAAGCCCTGAAATATATATCAAGAGATGATCGATAGAAATAGAATCCACGAGCTTAAGGCCCTTCAAAAAATTATTGGTTATAGATTTAGAAATAGAAATTTATTAGAAGAGGCCTTGACACACAAATCTTATGTTAATGAAAATCCGCAAGGCAAATTAAAAGATAATGAGAGACTTGAATTCCTTGGGGATTCTGTTTTAGGTATCGTAATAAGCCATGTCCTCTTTAGAGACTGCCCTGATTTAGACGAGGGGGGACTCACTAAATACAAATCTCAGCTTGTGAGCGGAGATACCCTTGGCAGAATTGCGAAAGAACTTTCTATCGGGAATTTTTTATTATTAGGAAAAGGGGAAGAGGGTTCGGGGGCAGATATCATATATCAAATCTCCTCTGCGCATTGGAGGCGATTATTGGAGCTATTTATCTTGATGGAGGCTTGAGGTCTGCGTATAGATTTATACACATGACCTTTTCGCCCGAGATAAGACTGGTGGAGGCGGGAAAGGGAGAGAGGGATTATAAATCTATATTACAACAAGCGTCTTTAAGGAAATTCAAAACCATCCCTGTTTACAAAATAATATCAGAGATAGGGCCGGAACATAAGAAGATATTTACAATTGCCATTTTGATAAATAATAAAAAATATGGGGAAGGTTTTGGGCCTAATAAAAAGAAGGCAGAACAATTAGCTGCCAAAGAGGCGCTTTCAATTATAGAACCCGATTTAATCTAATCTCTACCTTAGCTTTAAAGACCTCTCAAGATTCGTGGTCTCATCCACTAATTTTATATAATCCTTCCCAATTTCAACGACCTTCTCATTCCCAACAGTCTCTCCCTGGCGCACTATCCTGTTATTTATAATTGCCCACCTATCTTCTGTTTCATAAATAATTCCAGTGAGTTCAATAGGGTTCTCGGGCCTTTCAATACTTTCTATAGCAACGGGTGCCTCTGGAATCTCAGGCTCAGGCCTAGGAAGATTTAAATTTTTTATTAAGACTGTGGAACTAAGTATTATTGCAGAGAGGGCAATTCCAGCGATAGCGAAGCCCAGCAAGAGTCCCGACTCTCTTTTCTTAGAATCTTTTGAGACCTTAATTTCATTTTGTTGAATTCTATCTTCAATCTTTGACAGATGTTCTATTTGGTCAGGAGTCTCTTTTTCTGCTTTCTTAAGCGCCTCGTTTATTATACTCATATTCATTGACCTCTGAAAAATTTTTTTGACGCAGATTTATTATTAGGGAAATCCGCGAATATCTGCGTGCAATCTGCGAAAATCCGCGTTCAATAAGAGTTTTTCATCACTATCTCAAAATTTCCTTCTATCTCTCTTTTGCACCTATTTATAAGCTCTTCTGTTATGAGCCTGGTTTCCATAACATAGCCTGCCAGAAGGGCTTTGTCGCAAATAATATTTATCAAACGCGGGATCCCTTTTGAAAAATTAAAGATTTCTTCAAATGCCTCCTCTGTAAAAAAATTCCTTCCACCAGAACCTGCCACATTCAGTCTATGATATACATATCCAGGCACTTCAGTTCTATCTAAAGGTAATATATGATACCTAACGCCGATTCTCTGGCGCAGTTGTTCAAGTTGTGGAGAATTGAGCTTTGCCCTCAGTTCAGGCTGTCCTACCAGGACTATCTGCAAAAGCTTTGCCTTCTGAGTCTCCAGGTTTGAAAGCAGCCGTATCTGTTCTAACAAGTGCGCCTTTAGATTCTGTGCCTCATCAATTATCAAGACTACGTTATTTCTATGCTTGAGTTGTTCGAGCAGAAACCGATTTAGCTCTGATATAAGATTCAGACGAGTTCTATTCTTTAATGTCATTCCAAAATCTTCAACAATTGCCTGAAGCAGCTGAATCTCTGAAAGATTTGAATTTAGTATAAATGCGGTCTTGGTCTTCTCATCTAATTGATTCAGGAGCGCCTTGCAGAGCGTGGTCTTGCCCGTTCCAATCTCACCTGTTATCTCAATAAACCCCATCCTCTCTTGAATCCCGTATTTTAAATGGCTGAAAGCCTCTTTATGCCTGTGGCTCATATAAAGGAAATTTGGGTCAGAGGTAACGCTGAAAGGCTTTTCTTTTAACTCGAAGAATTTAAGATACATACAGTTTAATTATATCACTAATTTTTAAAATTTAAATAAATTTTTGGTAGTATAGAAATTATATGAGTTCCCTCGCCACCAAGCGTAACAACTGGTGGCTCGGGATAAAATGTTTGCTTATAACTTATGTTCACTTACGTTCCATAAGTTATGCGAACATTTTACATTTCTTTCCAAAAGGAATAGTTTTTTAGAATTTGACAACTAATATAAGAAGTGATAAACTAAAATGCACAAAGTCAAATCTCAAAAAAGGAAATATCTATGGCAACAGTTGGCATATTTGTTGCGCAAGCAAGCAAGCAAGCAAGGTAAATCCCCTATATACAATTCCAATTTTTAGCCCAGGTATCAAAATGATATTTGGGCATTTTTATTTTAATGAGCACATCAGTTACGGAGCCGAAGGCGACGTAACTGATAAGTGCGAATTAACCCCGAGCCTCTTGCTGTTTAACAATATGAGGCGAGGGGTCAGGAAGTACTAATGGAAGAGGCAAGATTAATAGATGAATCAAGCCAAAAAATAAAAGCAGTAATCGATGCAATTGGCGAAGGCATAAGCATTATTGATGAAGATTTGAGGATTGTCTGGGTTAATCCCATTATTGAGAAATGGGCAGGTCCATTAGAGGATATAAAAGGAAAAAATTGTTACAAAGTTTATCAGAAAAAAGACTCTCCTTGTGAAAATTGCCCAACTGTAAAAACCTTTAAGACAGGACAGATTGAAAAGGCAAGGCAGTTTGCCTATGATAGAGCGGGAAATATTAAATATTTTGAATTTACAAATAGCCCTATAACTGATGAACTGGGAAGGATTATTTCGGTAGTAGAATTAGCAGTAGACTTGACTTCAAAAATAGAGCTTGAGAATAAGTTAAAAGAAACCAAGGATAGACTTCAGGCAATCTTTGATGGCATTGGTGATGGGATTTCAGTGATTGATAAGGATTATTCAATCTTAAGGGTAAACAAAGAGATATTAAAGATGTTTAATAAGAGGGATTTTTTAGATTTATTAGGAAAGAAATGTTTTTCTGAATATTATAAAAATGAAAACCTTTGTGAAAATTGCCCTGCGCAGAAGACATTTGAGACAGGCGAGCCTCACCAAATAACTAAGATTTGTTATGGAATTGATAAGCGCAAGAAAATAGTGTTAGATATATCTATTTTCCCCATTAAAGATGATGAAGGCAAAGTTCTTCAGATAATTGAATATATGAAGAATGTCACTCATGATATTAAATTGGAAGACAGGCTCATTTATCAAGAGAGATTGGCCGCAATAGGGGAATTGGCAACTGGCATTGCCCATGAGATAAGAAACCCTTTAGGTAATATTTACTCTTCAGCACAATTTTGCCTTAGCAAATATAAAGTGAATGGACCTGCTAAAAAACATTTAAGGATTATTTTAAAAAATTCCGAGTTAGCCAATATGATTATTAAAGAATTACTTGAATTTGCCAAACCAAGAGAGCTCTCTTTTAGATTAGAGGACATCGGTATGGTTATAGGTAAGGTTTGTAATCTTGTTAAGACAAGATGCTCAAAGCAGAGAGTTCGACTTACTAAAAGATGTTCTAAAAGACTTCCATTGATTCTATTAGATGAAAAAAGGCTTCAAGAGGCGTTTTTAAACTTTATTATAAATTCATTAGATGCTATGCCTAATGGAGGAAGACTTGCTATTTTAGCCTATTCTGATTCTACGAATAATGAGATAGTAGTCAGTTTTTTGGATACAGGCAGTGGCATCTCTGAAGAACACTTAGGTAAGATATTTGACCCCTTTTTTACTACCAAGGAGGAAGGCACAGGTTTAGGTCTTACCTTAGCAGGGCAGGTTATTAGTTATCATAAAGGAAAGATAAATATAGTAAGTAAGCTTGGCTAGGGGACAGAGGTCATAGTTAGGCTTCCAATTTTAAGAGAGAGAGAGAGAGAGAGAGAGAAATAACAAAATAAGTGAGCACGCAACCCAGCACTTATTAAAGAAATACTACTATCGTAAATAAGTGCTGGTTGCTGTGCGAACTTACCCCGCACCTTTTTGCATTGGCGTCTCGCTTTGAATATAAATGTTGCAGATACGCAAATATTTTTCTTAGTAGTTTAGTACTTTTTGAATAGCAATACTCATATTGCAAAAAGGTGCGGGGTTTAATTCAGACAATAATTTAGCTCGCCCTTTAAGGGCTTCGCTAAATTATGTCTTCATTAAAAATGGAGACAATCCTAATCGTTGAAGATAATAGAGATATGCAGTTTACCCTTTCTAATATATTAAAGGATGAGGGTTATGAGACTGTTGTGGCTTATGATGGCGATAGAGCGCTTAGAGAGATTAGAAGAGGTTCTCCAAATTTAGTTTTATTAGATATCAGACTTCCAGATATGGATGGGATGAGGATTTTAGAGGAGATGAAGAGACTTGACAAGGATTTAATTATAATTATGCTTACTGCCTTTGGCGATGTAAAGGATGCAGTCAGGGCGATGAAATTAGGAGCCTTTGATTATATTACCAAGCCTTTTGATAGTGAGGAGCTTATGCTTATAATTAAGAAGTCCCTCCAGACCCAATATTTAAGCAAAGAAGTAGAGTCTTTAAGAAAAAGATTGGGCTTAAAAAAGGCAATAGAAGAGGTGATGGGTGAAAGCCCTCAAATAAAGCAGGTTTTGAAACAGGTAGAATTAATAGCCCCTACAAATATGACTGTAATCCTTCAAGGAAAAAGCGGCACAGGAAAGGAATTGATTGCCCAGATGATTCATCAGAAATCCTTGCGCAAGGCTCAGCCGTTTGTTGCTATAGATTGTGGCGCAATACCTGAGACACTCGTAGAGAGTGAATTATTTGGCTACGAGAGGGGTGCATTTACAGGTGCGGATACCCAGAAAGAAGGTAAATTTGAACAGGCAGATGGGGGTACACTACTTTTAGATGAAGTCACAAATCTCTCTGATGCCATACAGACGAAATTACTGAGGGTGCTTCAGGAAAGAAAACTTCAACATTTAGGCGGGAAGAGAGATATAAAAATAGATTCAAGAATAATCGTGGCTACTAATACCAATCTTCTTGAAGCTGTGAAGCAAGGCAAATTCAGAGACGACCTTTTTCACAGGCTAAACGAATTTCATATTGAACTTCCTATGCTTCAGGAAAGAAAAGAAGACATCCCTGTTTTAGCTAAATATTTCTTGGAAGAAGCAAATCAAGCGCTCAAGAAAAATATAAAAGGATTTTCTGGCGAGGCGATGAAGTCTCTTCTTAATTATGATTGGCCAGGAAATGTTCGGGAGCTTAAGAATGCAATTAAGAGAGCAGTGCTTTTGACTGACTCATGCATTATAACCTCAGAGCATCTTGCATTAAAGTCCAATTTAGCTAAAAAACCTGATGGTTTGATGCCGGATGCTATAAATCCTTCTACTACATCCAGAGTTGATTTGCAGGATTTGGGAAAAATCTCTCTACGAGAGATAACTAAAGAGACGACAAAACAGATAGAAGAAGAAGCAATAAAATTAGCATTATTTAAAACAGGTGGAAATAAAACCAAAGCTGCTAAGATTTTAAAAATAGACCGTATGACTCTTTATTCAAAGTTGAAAGAATTTAAAATTGAATAAATGTAGCCTAAATTATACAAAAACGTAGAGCCAATCCTACACCTCTTTGATTTACCACAAATTTTTTCAATTCCATCAAAATCTCTGTAATTTTATCTCTGCAACATATTTAAATTAAATAAGT
>JBBIOC010000057.1:0-9003 GCA_037443585.1 Candidatus Omnitrophota bacterium | reverse complement strand
TTCAGCGCGGGCTACATTCGCTTCAAAAGTGATGGGTAGCCTTCGTCCCTATATTTCTCCTTTCCTCAGAAAGGGTTTTGAGTTATTGGGTAGGGATATCAAGGCATATGAGAGTGCAAGAAGTGAGGGCGCACAACTTTTGATAGAGGATATGAAGGCACTTGCAGAGAATTTTAAAGCTAAAGTAGAGCGCTGTAAACAGACAATGGCACCATTAGTTATAGAATTTGCTGCTGGCAATGATGAACATATCAGTTATGACATTGAAAATGAAGAACACCCTGATAATATCCCTGTTATTGAAAGATATGTAAGATATCTAAAGGAGGGATATGTTACTGCAACTAACATAAAAGCGGTCAAGGGTGCTTTGAGTAATGGGATGAAGGTTGGTTTTGATATGGCGAGTGGGTCTGCTACAAGGTTCTTTAGAGGGGTATTTGAGGGGGTTTTTGGCAAAGAGCGCGCTGATAATGTAGTTTGGACAGCAACAGTTCCTGACCCTTATTACAAGGATACAGGTATGACAGATTTTAACCCAAAGCAGCTTATTGAGAATCAACTAATAAGACAATATGCTGAAGCAACGAAAGCAGAACTGGAGTCTTTTTTCGGGACACAAGAGCTGACATATACTTTAGTAGCAACTATCTCCAAAGAGGCCTTTGCTAAAAGATTAGGTAAAACTAAAGAAGGGTTAAATCAAGAACCAGGACTTGGTGATAAATTCAGAAAACAAGAAGAAATAAACATTAGGTTCAGAATTTTTGCCAAGGAGGAAGAAGGTTTTCTTAAAAGATTTGGCCTGCCCTATATTAGACTTAATAATGGAAATCTTTTGGGCTGTTATAATGCAGATTTATACGATTTATCGCAGGATGTAAGCCTGCTTCAGGTGGTAGCAAATTCTAAACTGCCTGCGTTTATGCGGGATATGCCAATAGGGTTTATACATAAAACTACTGACCCTGATGCAGACAGATATGTAGCATTACAAGTTGAGAGGAATGATGAAGAAACAAAAAGAAGGCTTGAAAGATTAGGGGTGGGTTATTTAGTCCTTTCAAAAGAAAAAATTCTCGCTGTCTATGTTCCCAATCAGACATTCTTTCAGCTTCAGCACGCCTATATAAAACAATTGCAAGAAGAAGGAAAATTTAAACAAAATATAGATGACCCTGATGCAATTACATATTTTGAGATAAAGACAACTGTTTCTTCGGCTGCATGGGATGCATTGTGTAAGTTCTATGGCATCCCCGTAGTTCAGGTCCCGGTAGGTTTTAAAGAGATAAGTGCTATTATGAGAAAGGTGGAATTTCAGATTAAGTTAAATGAGACAAGAAAGGCTTTAGGTCTTAAGCCGAAAATGGTTATCGTTCATGATATATTCGGCAATCCTATTAGGCTTGGCTACAATCCCCGCCTCTTATTTGCAGGTGAGGAGTCTGGCGGTATGATTGTAGGTTCTGAAAAATTACTTCAGACAGAAGATGGTTTGCGTGAGTATCTGAGCTGGCGGGAGAAGAATGCGGTTGAGGCAAGCAGTCTGATGTTTATTATGATAAGCAAAATGTTTAATAAGGCAAGGGAAGCTGCATTAGCCAGAGGAGTTGAAGAGAAAGAGTTGTATAATGACCAACAGTTCTTAGATGATATATCTTTAAGCAGGCAATTAGAGGAAGCGTATAAAGAGATAGGGTTTGAACGATACGAACTTAGGGCAGATATAGAATTGGCTGACCCGGTTCAAATGGCAATGGCTGCTCGCGAAGAAAGAGCCAGGATGACCAAAGAGGCAGAAGAAAGGCGTGATAATAATTTTGCCTTCTTCCTGAGTCTCGCATTTGCATTAGAAGATGGCTATGTAATTTTATCCGAGGTAAAGGAGATTTTAAAGGAGGTTCTTTTATCTGATGCTGAAATGATGGCTAAAGTTGAAGCCATAACAGATAAGGATGCTAAAAAGGTATTAGAGAGGCAATTAGATGATATACAGGGATATACATTTGTAGGAGATGGGGTTTATATGATATTTAGCAACGGTTGGTATGAGATTAGGCCGTCAGGAACAGATGTTAAGATTAAATCCTACCCATCCACTGATGATGCGAAGATAAGCGCTGTTATATCTAATGCAATTGGTGAGATACATCCTAGAGTATTCTTTAGAATAGCTGAAGGAGAACAGGTAGATGGTATGCCAAAGACCACTGCGTATATGCAAAATTTGCGAACAAAAGATGAAACATTGTTAAACCGAGAAAAAATTATAGCAAGAAAACAGGCGCAGTATGAAAGTGGTTTAAAGGTTGATACAATGCCAGACTGGTTTGATAGTCCAGCAGTTCAGGAACTATTGTCTAGAATGTTTCCAGAGATTACATCAGATGGCCAAATAATTTCTTCTGTTCATATACTCCTTGGTCCGAAATCCCAGAAAGAGTCCCTTGTTTACAATGAAATAGCAGGCATTCTTTATGTCAGTTGGGAATTTGATAAAGAGATGAGAGGGTTGATTGGGAAGCCTGCAGAAATGATAGAAAGCCTGAAGAAAGTCTTTTTAAGTAATATGCCAAACAGGGCAATCTATGACTTACTCGCTGCAGTTGCAGAGAAGATTATTGCCATTCAAGAGAGACCAGATTTATCCTTACTCCAGGCATTTACTGTTTCTGCAAACGATGAGGGGGTAGTTGTTAGTGTTGGAGATAGATTTCAATCTCCTGTTACTATTCCAACCGATGATCTACGTGTATCTCCGTTCTTACGCTCACCTGTAATTGTAGAGATGCTTTTAAGGGGGTTGATTATAAGAAGTTTAGTCTCACGGGGAGTGATTGGTTTAGGTGATGTTGAGGTTTGGGATAGGCTATATCAAATTATAGATAATGTGAAAGCAGACTTAGCAATAGGCGGAAGGGCGCGTTTTAGAAGTTTAGTTAAGCAACTTATGAATCGTGAACAGTTAGAGCAGGCAGTGGATACAGAACTTGGAAAACTTAGAGATTTGGATAAGGTGAAAAGGGTTGTCTGGTGCGGTATGGGAGGTTCAGGTGTTGCTGGAGATGTGCTTAAAGGTATGGTTGAGGCCTTGGGTGTTTCATCAGACATTGAGGTGGTTGTGGTAAAAGAATTTGAGATACCCAAATATATTTTAGATGAAGATAATGGGCAGAATACCCTGTATATACTTTCATCGTTCTCCGGAACGACTGCAGAGACGCTGGAAATGGGTCGGGTGTTACAGGCGCAAGGCAAAAATAAGATTATTACTATGTGCTCTGGACAGGTTGGTGATAGTCCAATAGGCCAGTTAGCCCATAATAATAATTGGCCATTTATCTCTATTGTAGAAAGAGGACAACTGAACCAGCCAAGGGAGGCGTATGTTTTGACTGTGGCTAAAGTGCGGCGAATTTTAGAAAACATTTTGCACAAAAAGGCCTTGTCTGATGAAAAGGTAGCGATGGGGACTGTTTTAGAGCAGATTTCTGCAAACTGGGATAAATTTGAGGCAGAATCTCGTAAGATGGCTATAGAAATATATAATAGTGGTAAGATACCAGTATTGATTGTAGATGATTCAACATTATCAAAGTCAATCGCCACGAGGATAAAGCAGCAATTTGCTGAATGTCCCTTTATGCCTGTTTTGATTTTTACTTCCAAAGAAGCAGAGGCTATTGACTGGAGTGCATATCCAAATAAGTTTTATTTTTGTAGCCTTTCTCAGATACCTGTAAGTGGACTACCACAGATGGATGCAGATTTATATGCACAAGTTGCAGGGCTACTTGATAGACCAAAAACAGGTCTAACAATGACAGATATGGTATATGGCGTTGAGGCGCTTTTTGGAACCCTCGTTGCTTATAATATGTCTGTTTTACGAGGTGTAGAACCAATGATAGTTCCTCTGATAACTGGGGATGGGAAAACTGTTATGCCATATTATAAGGCCAAAGAGACGAATGCTGTAAGAGATTTTGATAAAGCATATAACCAGGGAGAATTTTTAATAGCAGATGATAATAAAGTATTACAATTAGCTCAATTGGGTAAAGTGATTAACATAATCACGACCAATGAGAAACTCGGAGCAGCAGAAGAATTACAAGCAAAACTTAGAGGTCAGCGTAGAGTCGCTATTATTTCGGTAATCCCTGAGGCGAATCACAACGAGAATAATTTCTGGCCTCGCTATTGGGGTTATGGAACTACTGCAGATGATATGGCATATGTATTAGTAGATGAAGGACTATCTGCTCTAGAATGGTGGAAGAGGACTGCAATTTATTTTCTACATCCAAGTGAAGTGATGCTATATAGACCAACTTTGGAAGCAGTGACTCGCCCAAGCCTTGCTAAAGGGCTCGCAATTAAAGTTCTCCCTGACTATGATGCGATGTCTAAAGTGGCAGCCCGGATAATTGCTGGAAGGTTGAAAGAAAAGCCAGATCTGGTTTTAGGGTGTGCTACCGGCAGCACCCCTGTTGGATTATACAATGAACTTGTAAGGATGTTTGAGGATGGAGAATTGGATTTTAGCCAGGTGACTACATTTAATTTAGATGAATACGTGGGATTGCCAGGAGACCATCCACAGAGCTACAGATATTTTATGAATACTCACTTATTTAATTTAATCTGTAATCGCCTGACGGATGAGAAACTGAAGAGATGGGGGATTTATAAAGGCGAGGAACAGGAAAAAGTAGTTGAACCAATTAGGCAAGAGATACTCAAAGATTTTGAAATTTATTATCAGAGTTTAGTTCCTTTAAAGGTTTATCAGATTGATGATATTATAGTTTCGGCAAGAAAAAGATTAGAAAAAAGTGGGTTGTTTGAGGAAGGCGAGATTATAGGGATTGGTCTAAGACTTGGAAAGGGTTTAGCTCGATTATCAAAAGGATTGCGACTTGAAAATACCTATGTTTTAAATGGTATGGCTGCAGATTTAGAAGAGGAGTGCAATCGATTTGAAGATTTGATAAGGGCAAAAGGTGGAATAGATGCTCAAATTTTAGGTATTGGCAGCGATGGTCATGTTGCATTTAATGAGCCAATTGTAAAGTTGGTTATGGATAAAATTGAGTCAGAAGAATTCAGAGAAGCTGTAAGGGATTTTAATGAATTTGACTTATCAAATATATCACCAAAAGATTTGCAGAAGGTCATAGGTAGGATATTAGAAATTAGAAAAGAGGTCAGAGTAGATTTGAGTGCCTATATTAAATCAAAAGCAGGAGATAAGCCAGGTTTGGAAATTTTGGCCAGAAAGCTTTCAACCCAGAAGATTACCTTTTATGTAACAGGGATGGATAATATTGGAATGGATGCCTTGCAGACAAGGTTAAAGGCGATATCAGGGGATATAGAGGTAGCAATCCTTGATGCCAGAGTTATTGGTAATCTGCGGACGCGAGTAGTGGACCTCGCCCTGCCAACTATAATAGACAACTTCCGTTTCTTTGGGGGTTTTGATGAGATACCAACCCAAGCTTTGACTATGGGCACTAAGACTATATTAGAAACAGAATTGATTTTGCTTTTAGCTAGCGGTAAAAATAAAGCAGATGCTATAGCCCGTTCTGTAAATGGGCCAGTAACCTCAGAGGTTCAGGCATCGTTTTTGCAACAGCATCCCCATACAATTTTTATATTAGACAAAGATGCAGCAGCTGGCTTGTCGGAGTTAACTAAAATGGTTGGTACTTCTAAGGAGTCAGCTGCTGCTGCTGTCAGAGTGCCACGTATACTTTTTGTTGCACAAAGTTATCTCGCGAAAATGTTGGAAGCAGATGGCTATATGGTGGAATATGTATCTACGGTCGAAGAGGCAATAGAAATATTAAAGGAAGCCCAGAAAGATAGTAAAACTAGATATGACTTGGTGGTTACTGCGATTCATATTGATGAGCATACTAATCCAGAAAAAGCAAGAAAAGCTTATACGCCACTGAAAGATGCAGCTACAGGCACACCTATCTTTACGTTGACGGATATGTTTAGTCAAATGACAAATAGTAAAACGCAGACAGTGATAGAGGCTTTGGGGGCGCGAGCTTTTAGTTACGCTGGAGAGACTATTCCTGAATTGACGGAGAGGGAGACTTATGCGGAGATAATTGAGGTCATAAGAAAAGAAGTACCTCTTGAGGGAGCCAGTAGCCGATTGACATCATCGGTCAGCGAAATTCAGACTAGAATCAAAGAGGCTGCAAAAGCTATTCCTTGGGGCAACCCATCACACGGTGGTTATTTTAACCAGATAGAAAAAGGTGGCACCTTAAATAATGTTATAAAAGCATGGAACTGGTTTAAGAAGCATGGCACGCGTGCCGATGCAAAAAATCTTGCAAATGATGCAAGGGTGCATTTAGAGGGCCGTAGTCGAGAAGAACTCCAAGTAGCTTATAATGCATTGAGTATGCTATATGCAACATATTTTAATGCAAGAGATATCTCCAAGGTCACAGATAAGACTATCTTGTTTTTAGGAGATGATGTATTGGATAATCCATACGGTTTTAAAAGGGCTATAGAACAATTAGACCAGAACCAAATTCCTGTTGTAATTGCTCAGGACGAAGATCAGCAACGAGATATACGAGCTCTATATGATATTTATAATTTTAAACGCGAGTTTCAAGTTATAACATTAAAAGAGGCAGGGTTACAGGATTTTGATTTTAATAGGATTATGAATGAGGGTGGTTATGGTATTCAAGGCATAACCAATCTTAGATTTATACCACTTTCAGATATCCTTAAGAAGTATCCAGAAGCAAGTAAAATCGGCGTCTAAGTTTACAAATTCTGCTTCTGCCCGTTCTTCACTCTATAAGTTTTATTATAATCCTGCAAAATCTTTCTATATCTTGCAGATGATTTTTTATAATATCAAAGAGCTCTTCTTTTGTTATCTCATTATAGAAATGGATTAGGCGATTGCGATAACCCGCCATCTCTAATAATGGCCCTTCTGCAAAATCCAGAGGAACAATCTTGTGTTTTCCTAATAATTTTGGTATATCTTTATATGTTTGCGGTCTGGCACCAGGGATACGAGATAGAATATGTGAGCCAATATCCAGCACAGCCTCCAAGGCCCGCCTTAGATAATGTTCACAAATAGCAAATGTATCATCTTCTGCAAAGGCTTTGTATTCCATTGATTTAAACTTCTCTAATCTTTCGAGGGCCTCTTCAATTATAGAGAGCCGTTCTTTAACTACATTTTTATTGATAGGGAAAGCCTTCATTCTTAAATCGCTCCATCATGGCCTTATCAAAGGTTGCTCTGACTGGTTGGAAATCTAAGTAATTGTTTATGACGTTCTCTTCATATGTATCCTTAAATTCTCGGCTTTTGAAATATAGTGGCTTGCCTTTACATATGACCCCATACTGCAGTTCTAAAGAGGCATCTTGTAGAAAGATTATATCCAACTCATAAGGCAGGTCTATCTCTTCAGCAAAATGTTTAAAAAATTCATTATTGAGCTTCCCAGAATTTTTTAAAATCTTTTGATTAGAAAAGACAATGCCGATATCTATATCTGAGAGTTTGGTAGATTTTCCTTCGGCAAAAGAGCCATAGAGGTATATTATACCTATATCTTTCTTATCTAATTTTTCTATTGCCTTTTTTATCCTTCCTTCTAAGTCAATCATGATTTTATTATAGACTTATAGGCTTGACAAATCAAGGGAAAATTGGTAGAATTTTAACAAGCACGTGACTTATGGAGCACAAAGTGCGACATAAGTCACTGTGCGAGTTAACCCCGCCCTTTGGATTGATGCGGCTTGTTTTTTAAATAAAGATTCAAACATACGTTTGAAATCATTAGTAATCAGTTCCTTTATGCTTTTGCGAAACAGATATATCCAAAGGGCGGGGTCAAATTCAGCCATATCACTTAGCGAGCCCCGAAGGGCTCAGCTCAAGTGATGGCTTCATTTGAGAGGTGATGGATATGAATTACTTTAAGACAGGGATTTTGCTGATTGCCCTTACAATGCTCTTTGTATGGGTAGGAGGGTATTTTGGCGGAAGGAGTGGCGCTACATTTGCATTTATTATGGCGTTTCTGATGAATTTGGGTGCGTATTGGTTTAGCGACAAGATAGTTTTGGCAATGTATGGTGCTCAGGAGGTTACACCGAATGAGGTTCCAGAACTCTATAATATTGTGCGAGACCTGACAACAAAGTCAAATCTGCCTATGCCAAAATTATATATAGTATCTCAGAATGCGCCGAATGCTTTTGCTACTGGCAGAGACCCAAAGCACGCTGCAGTTTGCGTTACTCAAGGGATATTAAGTCTCTTAAACCGTGAGGAATTAGAAGGTGTTATTGCACATGAGCTTTCGCATGTAAAGAATCGTGATACCTTGATTATGACAATAGCTGCGACAATAGCAGGTGCTATAACAATGCTTGCAAACTGGGCAAGGTGGGCGCTTATGTTTGGTGGAAGGGACGATAGGGAGAGAGGTTCAAATCCCATAGGCCTTATTGTGATGCTGATTTTGGCGCCTTTGGCAGCTTTACTTATTCAGCTTGCAATCTCAAGGGCGAGGGAATATTCTGCAGATGAATCGGGCGCAAAGATGTCCCAAAATCCGGTTGGCCTTGCAAGGGCGCTTGGGAAATTGGAAAGGGGCCTTCAGGCCTATCCTATGCAGGCAAACCCTGCAACCTCTCATATATTTATTGCAAATCCATTGTCAGGGGATGTTATTGCGAGTCTCTTTAGCACCCACCCGCCAATACGTAAGAGAATAGAACGACTTGAGTCTATGGTATTTTGAAGATGGAATTGTTTTTAAAGGGGTGTTTCTTCTATTTGAATTTTTTGAAGAACGCCCCATTTCTATTTGAGGAGGTGTAGATATGGTTGACTATTCGCCTAAATATGGACAGGACATACGGGAGATAAACGAAAGAGTAAAACAGGAGAGCCTCTTTGTGCAGCAGCTTACGGCA
>JBBIOC010000056.1:7186-9061 GCA_037443585.1 Candidatus Omnitrophota bacterium | reverse complement strand
GTGCTCTTCCGATCTTTATTTTTTCTATATCTATTCCAAGATGTAGCGCCTCTTCTTCTCCCAGGGATATGGCATTGAGTTCCTTTGAAAACAAAAAGATAATAAAAAATCCTGATATTGCTGAGATAGTTGCAATCAAAACCTGGCTGAAATCATATACCTGTAGATTCCCAAGGAGCCACCATATTACAGAGTGTATCTTTGCACTTGAAGAATTTGTAACCAGAAACATCAATAATCCTGAGAAGAGCGCGTTTACCAATATGCCTGCTATTATCAGGTTTTCAGGCACAATCCTGCGGTCAACCCTTGCTAAAAAATATACAGCTATTATTGTTATTAAACCACCTATAAAACCAGCTAAGCTGACCGCCCCTGTAAAAGGCAATATCAATAGACCTATTACAGCCCCGAGCCCTGCTCCTGAAGATACACCCAGTATATACGGCTCTGCCAGCGGATTCCTTAAGATAGCCTGGAGCGTAACGCCTGATAGGCTTAAGCCAGCTCCCACAGCCACAGCCAGCATAGTCCTGAAAATCCTTAGTTTTAAAATATCGAAAAATCTTTCTTCAAAAATTTTCCCGAGGCTTATCTGCACTGCTCCTGTAAAAATACTGATGGCGCACAGCGCTGTCAAAAAAAGTACCAATGTTATAAAAAATTTAAAGGGCCTTACCTTATTCATAAAGAATCCTATTAAATTTCTCTATTGCCTCTATTGCCCGCGGCCCGGGTCTTAAAAATATATCCGGGTTTAGGTCTTTATAGATTCTATTATTTTTTACAGCATTTATGGATTTAGGAAAATTTGCCTTGTTTGAGAATCCCATTACTATGATTATATCGGGATTCCTGTCTATTAATGACTCTATGCTGAATATGCCTGCGTCATCCTTTATATCCTGCGCTATATTTTCTCCGCCTGCAAGACGTATCAAATCTCCTACAAAAGAAGAAACTGTAATGAGAGGGTCATCAAATAACTGCACAAATACCTTTGGCCTATTGCCTGTTGAGCGGCGTGGTAAATTTTTGATGCGGTTATTTATATCATTGACTATAAATGCTGCTTCTTTTTCTTTATTAAAAAGAGACCCTATTTTCAGGATGTCTTCACATAAAGATTCCACTGTCCTGGGGGAAACCTGTATGATCTTTATGCCCTTTTTCTTCAAATAAACCTCTTTATCTGTGTCAAATTTTGCATTGACCAGGATGTAATCCGGATTTAATAAAATTATCTTTTCGATATCTGGCTTATCAAATGTGCCTGCCTTCTCTATATTTTTTGCCTCTTCAGGATAATTGGAATATTCATCAACAGCCACTATGCTTTTTCCAAGGCCCAGCTTAAATAATATCTCTGTCGTATTAGGCGCAAGCGACACAATTCTATATCCCTCTGCCCATCCTAAATCAGCAAATACTAATGTAAAAAATAAAAATATTATCTGCATCATATTCTAAAACTCTATTCCTTTTCTTGCGCCAACCTTGCTTCTCAATGGGTGCTTTTTGTCTATCATGATAGTCACATAATCTGCGAAGTCTTCTATCTCAGAGATATCGCCCCTGCCTGTAAGTACTAATTCTACCTCTTGCGGCACTTTTTTTATTAAACTGAGGAACTTTTTCTTACTGTAAAAATTCTGGTCTATAACATTTATAATTTCATCCAGTATCACCACATCATATTTTTTACTGAAAATTAATTTTTCAACTCTTTTCATCATCCTTCCAATAGCTTTTTTTGTTTTATCTTGAACCTTTCCGCCATTGGCGGACCCGCCTCTGGCAGGGAACCTCGAACCTTGAACCTTGAACATAGGATGGCACTCCTCGCACTTCACGACCTTTATATTTTTCAATTTC
>JBBIOC010000056.1:0-7153 GCA_037443585.1 Candidatus Omnitrophota bacterium | reverse complement strand
AGTTTCCACGGCTTAAAAAACTGAAATATTATAACATCCATCCCCTGGCCGCTTGCGCGCATTGCAAGGCCGAATGCAGAGGTAGTCTTTCCCTTTCCATTGCCTGTATAGATATGTATCATCTGTTTAAAAAATCCTCCATGTCTTTGGGCATTTTAACTTCGAAATTCAAAATCTCTCCCGAACCTGGATGCTTAAACGATATGTTTGACGCATGGAGGGCTGTCCTCCTGAATTTCAGATTATAGTCTTTCCCGAAAGCAAATTTACGCTCGCCCAACAGGGGGTGGCCTATCATCTTAAAGTGTATCCTTATCTGATTCGTCCTGCCTGTAAGCGTCTTTACCTCTACAACTGTAAAGCCCCTTCTATCTTTTTCTAAAACCTTATATTGAGTCACTGCCTTCTTGCCTTCTATTGGATAGCCGATTGCGCCTTGGGGTTTTGAAATTTGTCCTTGCACAAAGGCTATATAGGTCTTCTTTACAGAGCCCATCTTAAATTCCTGCATCATTTTTTCCTGAATTCTCCTGGATTTTGCATAGATTATAAGACCCGATGTGTCTCTATCAAGTCTGTGGCAGGGATAGGCCCTCAGAGCGGGGTTTCTCTTCTGCAATTCTTCATTTAATAGATTTGTAAGGGTATGCCTTTCTTTTTTTGGGGTGGGTACAACAAGCAGGCCTGGTCGCTTATTAATAACGATGATAAAGTCATCCTCAAAGATTATCTCCACGTCAAAAACTTAAGCCTTTTAATAGCCTCTTTAGGATTTTTGGATTTAAAGAAATAGCTCCCTGTTACTAAAATATTTGCCCCAGCATCTATAACATCTTTGGCATTCTTATCATTGATTCCGCCATCCACCTCAATATCTTTATTAAAGATTTTCCTTAAGTCTCGTATCTTTGGCAAAATCTTTGGCATAAATGCCTGGCCATAAAATCCAGGATTTACAGACATAATAAGCACCATATCCAAGTCTTTAAGCGCCTCTTTTATACAAAGGGGTGTGCCAGGGTTTATTGCAACTGCTGCCTTTGCCCCTGAAGACTTTATCTTTCTTATGTCTTTAATAAGCAGTCTTGAATCTATCCTGTCAACCTCTTTTGGAAAGTCAAACCTGCCCTTTGAAGCAGGCCTAAGCCTTCCATAACATTCAGCATGGACTGTTATTATATCTGAGCCTGCATTTAGAAAATCCTTTATATAAAAAGAGGGGTTTTCAATCATCAAATGAGAATCTATCAAGAGTTTTGTATGAGGCCTTATCGCCTCAACTATCATCGACCCTATTGTAATATTCGGCACAAAATGGCCATCCATTACATCTATGTGAATTAAATCAGCGCCCGAATCCTCTGCCTTCTTTACCTCTTTTCTAAGGCAGGAAAAATCTGCTGCAATAATACTTGGTGCAATCTTAATATTATTAGTCATATCTTCCTCTTTATTATAATTAGTCATATGCCCAAGGTCAACTAAATTTCAACCTTGTTCAACCGCGTAGGTTGAACAGGTTATTTTTGACAATGGGGCTTTGGTGTGTTATATTTATTTTATGCTACAGGCATTTCTTAATCTAATTTACCCTATTTATTGTTATATCTGCAGTACAAAACTCAAGACCAATACTGGCCTCTGCGATGCATGCTGGAGAAAGGTAAAGCATAGGCTTCCGCCTTTCTGTATAAAGTGTGGCAGGGTGCTGGCAGGACCAAAGGAATTGAATATCCTATGTGGTGATTGTCAAAATAACAGACTCTATTTTGAGCATGCGCGCTCCTGCTGTTTTTATGAAGGGATTTTAAGGAACGCAATACATCTTTTAAAATTCCAGAGGAAATCTTCATTAGTCTTTAACTTCTCTGAGATTATGAGAAGATTTGTATTAAATAATCATTTGCTCTATAGAGATTTAGATTTACTAATCCCTGTCCCAGCTCACAAAAGAAGGATCAAGGAACGCGGCATTGACCATATATTGCTCATTTGTGAGAAAATCTCAAGGGGTCTAAAAATAGACCTTGAAAAGGACAACCTTCTGAGAATAAAATATACAGTTCTACAAACAGACTTGTCAAGAGAAGGTCGAATCAAAAATATTCTCAATGCATTCATTGTCAAAAGACCAAAGAGACTTAAAGGAAAATCTATTCTTTTAATCGATGACCTCTTTACAACAGGCAGCACTGTGAATGAATGCGCAAGGAGCCTTTTGAATTCAGGGGTAAAAAGGGTTTTGGTGCTTACGCTTGCAAGGGGTGATACTTTATTATGAAGATTATACAAAGGTATATATTAAAGGAGCTAACCTTTACTTTTTTTATATCCTCAGGTGTCTTCACCTTCGTCCTCTTGATAGGAAACCTTGTCCAGCTCGCTGACCTCATAGTAAATAAAGGGGTCTCTGTATTTTCAGTTGGTATCTTATTTATAAATCTTTTACCTTTTCTTTTAAGCTACACTATCCCTATGGCAACTCTCGCTTCACTTCTGATTGTATTCGGGAGGCTTTCAAGCGAAAATGAGATTATAGCTATGAAGTCAGGCGGGATAGCGATGCATAGATTGGCCATACCAATTTTAACCGCTGGTCTGGTAATAAGCCTCTTCTCTTTCTTTTTAAATGACAGGGTTCTTCCAAGAACACATTTTTCTTCAAGGAAGATACTAAAAAATATAGGGATAAGAAACCCTGCAAGCTATCTTGAAAGTGGCACATTCATAAAGACCTTCAAAGACTACATTATATTCATATACGAGGTAAAGAGAAATAAACTAAAAAATATTCGAATCTACCAGCTTCAAGAAAATAAACCTACCCGCACCATAATTGCAAATTCAGGAGAATTTATGACCCTGCCAGAACAGAATGCAATAAAACTAAAACTCCAGGACGGTACGAGCGACGAGCCTGACCCAAAAGACCCTGGGCACTTCTATAAGTTGAATTTTAAAACCTACTTCCTCACATTAAATTTAGATAATGGTTTTGCCCAAAATATAGAAAAGAAACCAAAGGAGATGACTATTGCGGAGCTTAAGACAGAGATAAAGAGGCTCGGGAGAAATTCGATAGACACAATACCGCTTGTCACAGAGATACATAGAAAGGTTGCCCTTTCTTTCTCGAGTTTTGCTTTCATCTTGATAGGTATCTCACTCGGTATATTTACAAGACGTGGGGAACGGTCAGTACAATTTGCAATCGCACTCTTAATAATAGTGATATATTACCTTCTACTTGCCGGAGGCATAGCCATCTCTTTAAAAGGGATTCCCCACCCCGCCCTCTGGCTGCACATCCCGAATATTTTGCTTATTATTCTGGGTATAAAAATTTTTAGAATTACAGAGGTATAGATGCGCATACTCGACAGGTTCTTAATAAAAAGTTTCCTGATTTCTCTTCTATACTGCCTCTTTCTCTTTTTCTTCTTATATGTAATAATCGACCTCTTTGGGCACCTCGATGAGATACTGAGAGAAAATGTCAAAGTTCTAATACTTTTTAAATACTATATAGGGCTTGCCCCTCTAATAATAGTCCAGACCTCGCCTGTTGCAAGCCTCATCTCAATTATTTATATCCTGAATTCTTTAAACAAAGAGGGCGTAATTGTTGCTATGGGTTCTGCGGGTATAAATATCTGGAGGGTTATTTCGCCCTTTATAATAATCGGCATATTATTAGGTGTAATTATATTTTTGATAGACGAGACAGTCCTGCCTATCCAGATGAGTAGAACTCAGGATTTAAAAGAGGCTCATTTAGAAAAGAAAAAGAATCTCGAAGGGCAATTAAATAATATAACCTTCTTTGGCTCAAGGAATCGCCTCTTTTTTATAGGCGAATATAACCTAAAAAGTAAATCCTTAAAAGACATCACTATCTTAGAACAAAATGATAAGCGGATGGTTGTCTCAAAGATAACTGCCCGTTCTGCACAATGGCAAAACCAGGGATGGACATTTAAGGATGTCCTCCTTTACAATCTAGATTCAAAAGGGGAGATTATTGGCGAGCCGATATTTTTTAACGAGAAGGTGTTAGATATCGCTGAAAGGCCCAAGGACATATCTTCGCAGAATGCCAGATGGGAATTTACAAGCTCAAAAGAGCTTTATAGGCTCTTAAATAGATTTTCAAAGAGCCCTGAAAGGATTGTAAAGAATATAAAAATAGAGCTCTATAACAAATTCTCTCTTCCCTTTAATAGTCTTGTCTTAATTTTGATAGGCGCGGCATTTTCACTGAAGCCAAGAAGAGGCGGGATTTTGCTGGGAATAGGTATAAGTCTTTTGATTGGATTTGTATACTATATAGTGAGTGCTATCTCAATCGCCTTTGGGAAGGCAGGTGTGTTGCCTCCATTTATCTCAGGCTTCTTAGCAAATCTTTTATTCGGCGGGCTGGGGATACTTACTATAGCCAAATCACAATGAAACTAAAATAAATCTTGACAATGTAGTTACATTGTGGTAACATTGTAATAGAGCTAGAAAAGGACCTTTGATGCATATTCATAACTTTGACTGGGATGAGAAAAATGAAGACCATATAGCTGAACACGGAGTCGGTGTTTTTGAGGTTGAGGAGGCAATTCTATTTAATAAGCCTTTCTATCAGAGAAGCAGGGAAGGTAAATATACTGCTTATTCTGTTACAGAAGAGGGAAGGTATCTTTTTATAGTCTTTGTGATTAAAGATAGTGGCCGGATAAGGGTGATTAGTGCCAGAGATATGAGTGAGAGAGAAAAACGTTATTATAAAAAGAAAGGAGCAAGATAAATATGAAGAAACTACCCAAATTTAAATCTGAGGAAGAAGAGGCTCGTTTTTGGAATACACACAGTCCGCTGGATTACCCTGGTGAGTTCACTGAGGCGAAAGAGCCGTTTGAATTTGCCCCTAGTCTTTTAAAAAAGGCCGCTGCCAGGCGTGAAGAAAGAAAACGTCAGCTCACCTTAAGGATGGGACAGCGTCAGATTGATTTAGCCAAGGTTATTGCTAAATACAGAGGGCTTGGCTACCAGACCCTGATGAGAATATGGGTCATTGAAGGAATCCGACAAGAGATTAAGGCCCATCCAGAGATAGAAAAACTCCTTGCCGCAAAGTAAAACCTGTTAGAAATCCCACATCTAATGGGACGCTATCCTGCATAATATGGATTATATTAAAGATTGATACTTGAATAGGGTTTACTTTTATTATGGAAGTCGGATTCCCATAGTCTTCTAATGATCTTACGTCCCGAGTTCCCAGGATGCTAAGTATCTTTTCTGAATGGGATTAAGCCTATCAATCGCTATCCCCATTGTTTTAAGTTTTAGCCTCGCAATCTCTCTATCTATATCTTCGGGAACCCTGTATACCTTCTTCTCAAGAGCTTCATAGTTATCTTTCAAAAATTCTGATGAAAGCGCCTGATTTGCAAAGCTCATATCCATTACTGTGGCAGGGTGTCCCTCTGCACAGGCTAAATTTACAAGTCTGCCTTCGCCAAGCAGGTTTATTCTACGATTATCTCTCAAGGTATATTCCTTTAGGCCCTCTCTTATCACTCTTATCCCTTTACTCATCCTTTCAAGCCCAGGTATATCAATCTCCACATTGAAGTGCCCTGAATTCGCCAAGATTGCGCCATCCTTCATAATCTTAAAATGGTCTGTAGTTAGGACAGTTGTATTTCCTGTGAGGGTCACAAATATATCTCCAATTCTTGCTGCCTCTTTTAGAGCCATAACCTTGAAGCCATCCATAACTGCTTCAAGGCCGCGTAACGGATTTACTTCACCAACAATAACATTTGCTCCCATACCTCTGGCCCTCATTGAAACACCCTTACCGCACCAGCCATATCCGCATACTACAAAATTCTTTCCTGCTAAAAGGATATTTGTTGCACGGATAATCCCATCTATCGTAGATTGCCCTGTGCCATAGCGATTGTCAAAAAGGTGTTTTGTATCTGCATCATTTACAGCAATAATAGGAAATAATAAAGCCCCGCTCTTCTCCAGGCTTTTTAATCTTACTACCCCTGTAGTAGTTTCTTCTGTCCCCCCAAATATAAATTTGATAAGCTCCTTCTTACTCTTATGAAGCGTTGAAATCAAATCTGCTCCGTCATCCATAGTTATATTGGGCCGGGTCTTAAGTACGCTATTTATATGAGAATAATACCTCTTCTTATCCTCACCCCTTACTGCAAAGACACAAATTCCGAAATCCTTGACTAAAGAAGCGGCTACATCGTCCTGCGTGCTCAATGGATTTGATGCGCAGAGAGCCACCTTTGCGCCGCCCGCTTTTAGCGTCAATACAAGATTTGCAGTCTCAGTCGTTACATGTAAACAGCACCCAAACCTTATGCCCTTAAGGGGCTGTTCTTTTTTAAATCGCTTCCTTATTAGCTGGAGCACAGGCATATTCTCATCTGCCCACTCTATTCTGAGCCTTCCCTGCTTAGCTAATCTCAAATCCTTTGCATCATAATCCATAGCTCCCCCTATATCGACTTTCTCAGCTTCTCTACCATATCCCTCTCCTCCCACGCAAATCCTTCATCTTCCCTCCCAAAATGTCCATAACATGCGGTCTTTTTATATATTGGCTTTCGAAGGTCAAGCTTTTCTATAATCCCTTGGGGTGTGAGGTCAAAATTTTTTCTAACCAGCTCTATCAGCTTTGAATTCTTTATCTTTCCAGTGCCATAGGTATCGACTGTAATGGCTAAAGGGTCCTTCCGTCCAATTACATATGCCAGATGGACTGAACACCTTTCAGCAATCCCGCTTGCCACAATATTCTTTGCAATATAGCGCGCCATGTAAGCAGCAGAACGGTCCACCTTTGTCGGGTCTTTCCCGCTAAATGCGCCGCCTCCATGAGAGATTACTCCGCCATAAGTATCTACAATAATCTTTCTGCCTGTCATACCTGTATCTGACTGAGGTCCGCCTATTAAAAACTTTCCTGTCTCATTTATGTAGTAATTTGTATCTCTATCAATATAATCTTTTAAGACTGGCCTTGCAATCTCTTGAATCAATTCCTTTCTGACTTCATCGCTCATCCTGTCTTTTCTTTTATTGAGCGCCTCCTCAGTATGTTGGCAGGCAAGCACCACTGAATGGACGCGCT
>JBBIOC010000055.1:0-9212 GCA_037443585.1 Candidatus Omnitrophota bacterium | reverse complement strand
AGATTAAAAGATACAGATGATCACAGATATCTGTGATCATCTGTGAGAACGTGAGTTTAACATAAAATCTGCGATCATCTGTGCTTTATTTATCCTTCTTTAATAGTTCCTCAATCTTATTTAATAAGACCTGCGGTTCAAATGGCTTTGCAATATACGCGTCAGCACCTATCTCATATCCTAATCTTTCATCATCTTTATGCGAGCGCGCAGTAAACATAATTATAGGGATATCCTTGTATCTTTCATCAAATTTAAGAAGTCTCGAAATCTTATATCCATCTATTTTGGGCAACAAGAGGTCGAGTATGATTAAATCAGGTTTTAATTCCCGCGCCTTCTTTAGCCCTTCTTCGCCATCGGCCGCTGATATAACCTTATACCCATTTGATTCGAGTCTGAATCTGACAGTCTCTAATATATCTACTTCGTCATCAACAATCAGGATTGTGTTACTCATTGCCCAAGGTTGCTCTGATATTCTTCAAAAGGACTTCCATCTCAAATGGCTTCTCAATAAAATTAGAAACATCTTCAAAGACGAATAGGTCTTTCATCTTTTCCTTTTCCTTTGCGCTGAGGACTATTACAGGGAGTTTGCTAAATTTCTCTATCCGCCTGACCTCTTTCAAGGCGCTATAACCATCGACGTAGGGAAGCATAATATCTAATATTATCAAATCCGGGGTGAGCGTTTTTAACTCATTTAGCATCTGAACGCCATCGCTTGCCTCATAAACCTCGTAACCTTCCTGCGTCAATCTAAATTTGACTGTCTTTACTAATGCAGGGTCATCCTCAACTATCAGAATCTTCTTTCTTTCTATCATCGATTCCCTCCAAAATTTTGTTTATCTTTTCTATAAGTAAGTCAGGTTCAAAGGGCTTTGTAATGCAGTCTAAGGCGCCTGCGTCTCTGACAATAGTGCATAGGTCAGGCCTTGAGAGTGCAGTAAATGCTATAATAGGTATACTTGATGTCTTTGTATCCTCTTTAAGCTGCCTGCAAACCTCTCTCCCGTCAACATCAGGCATCATCAAATCTACCAATATCAGGTCAGGCGTTCTCTCTTGTGCTATCTTGAGCCCACATTTACCTGTTGTGGCAGTGAGCATCTCAAAACCCACTGCCCTGAGCCTGAAGCTCAACATCTCAACAAGGTCTTCCTCATCGTCTATTAATAATATCCTGTGCGTCTTCATATTAAACTACATCTCCTCCATTTTTTTTAGTAAATTCTTAATAATATTCTCTAACCTCTCCACATTATTCTTTGCAATCTTCAAGAATCGCTCCTGGTTTTGATTTATCTCTCCAGCTGTGCGGTCCAAGACCAAGAGAATACTCTCTTTAATGGAAGTTAGGGGTGTCCTCAAATCATGTGAAATATTTGAGATTATATCAAAAATTTTCTTTTCTGGCTGCTCAGGGTTTCTTTCGCACATATATTCTATATAAAGGTTATCCTAAAAATCACCGATTGTCAAGCCAGTCGTTCTTTATGGTGCTTTACTACCTTTGCCTGAACAAGGTATATTACATTCTCAGCAATATTTGTTGTGTGGTCGCATATCCGCTCTAAGTGTCTAGCAACCAATAAAAGTGGAACTGCGCGGGGTGCGGTTGTCCCGTCCTTTACTATATAGTCATTGATAAGTTCGTCCTGAACAAGGTCTCGGAGCCTATCTGCCTCATCATCAGAAAACAAGACCTTCTTAGCCAATTCTGCGTCCCGATTCACAAAGGCATCTATGGAATCCTTGACCATCTTCTGGGAAAGTGTAGCTAACTTAGGTATATCTATTAGAGGCTTAAGTAACGGTTTATTTATAATCTCCAATGCCCTCTGGGCAATGTCCACAGCCAGATCTGCGATCCTCTCAAGGTTTGTGGTAATCTTCATCCCCATTGTAATGAATCTCAAATCCACTGCCATTGGCTGACGGAGGGCCAATAGGTCTAAGGTCATCTCGTCTATAAGAAGTTCGAGTTCATCTACCTTTTTATCAAAATCTATGACCTCCCTTGCCAAGGCTTCGTCTCTTTTACTGAGCGACTCTATTGACTTTGCAATGGACTCCTCAGCCATACCTGCCATCTTTAGAATCTGCTGATTTAATTCCTTTAACTCCTCATCAAACTTTCGTTCCATGTTTCCCTCCATATAATCTTTATTCAACCTTTGTTCAACCTACGCAGTTGACAAGCTTGTCAACTGCGTAGGTTGAATGGGCATCTTACTTCTATCCAAATCTTCCAGTAATATAATCCTCTGTTCTTTTATCCTTTGGTGCTGTAAATATCGTTTCAGTCTTATCAAACTCCACAAGCTCCCCCAAGAGCATAAAGCCTGTATCATCAGAGACGCGTGCTGCCTGCTGCATATTATGAGTAACAATAACAATCGTATAATCTTTTTTCAAAAGATTCAGGAGCTCCTCTATCTTTAATGTGGCTACAGGGTCAAGCGCAGAACAAGGTTCATCCATTAAAAGTATCTCGGGTCGGACAGCAAGAAGCCTGGCCATACAAAGCCGCTGTTGCTGTTCCAGGGAAAGCCTTAGCGCTGAAACCTTCAGTCTGTCCTTTACCTCATCCCACAATAACACTGCCTTGAGGCACTCTGAAACAATCCCTTCTAACTTGGCTTCTTTCATATGATGGATTCGGGGACCAAATGCAATATTCTCAAATATAGAAATGGAAAATGGGTTTGGCCGCTGGAATACCATGCCAACCTTCTTTCTTAACTCTATCAGGTCTATCTTAGAATTATTTATCTCCTTACCTTCTATTTTGATTTCTCCTGAAATCTTAACACCTTCAATTGTGTCATTCATACGATTGAAGCATCTAAGAAGTGTGGACTTCCCGCAACCCGAAGGCCCGATTATAGAGGTAATCCTCCTAGGCTCTATAGAGAGATTTATATCCTTTAGCGCCTGAAAATTACCATAATATAAGCTCAGTTCTTGCGTCTCTATGATCGGCATAAAATTATCCAAACCTCCCCGCCACATAATCCTCTGTTCTTTTATCCGATGGGGCAGTGAATATATTTTTGGCATCACCAATCTCTATAAGCTCACCCATCAGAAAAAATGCGACCCGGTCGCTTACCCTTGCTGCCTGTTTTGTATTATTTGTAACTAAGATAATCGTATAGTTTTTTTTCAACCTGTTCATCGCCTCTTCTACTTTGGCTGTTGAGATAGGATCGAGGCCTGAGCAGGGTTCATCAAATAGAATCACCTCCGGCTGGTTTGCAAGGGTGCGCGCAATGCAGAGCCGTTGTTGCTGGCCACCGGAAAGATTATATGCAGGCTCATCTAATCTATCCTTCACCTCATCCCACAAAAATGCTGAACTCAAGGCCTCTTCGACAATCTCAAAAAGTCTTTTCCTTGAATTTATCCCATGAAGCCTTGGGCCAAAACTCACATTTTCAAAGACGCTCATCGGGAGGGGAACAGGCAGGGCAAATACCATACCAATCTTCTTTCTCAATGTCAATATGTCAAACTCTTTATAGATATCCTTATTGTCTAAAAGAAGAGTGCCTTTCATTTTTGTAATGGCTAAATCATTGAGCCTGTTTAAGGCACGCAAAAAAGTTGTCTTTCCACTATTCGCAGGCCCAATGATGCTCAAGATTTCATTTGAAAAGACCTGAAGGTTTATAGATGCTAATGCGCAAACCTGGCCAAACCAGATATGCAAATCCTTTGTTTCTATCTTTACCACCGTTTCTTTCTCCTGAACCGTGAGCGAATAATAATCGCAAAGAGATTCATTATCAGGACTAAGACCAAAAGAACCAAGGCTGTCCCATAAGTCAGGCTTTGCTTAACATTGGGAACCTGCGTAGAAAGCACATAGAGGTGATATGGCAGAGCCATCACCTGGTCGAATATTGACCTTGGAAGCCTTGGCAGATAAAAGGCAGCAACTGTAAATAGAATTGGCGCTGTCTCACCTGCTGCCCTGCCTAAGCCAAGTATTGCACCTGTAAGAATTCCTGGAAGGGCATAGGGAAGGATGGCTTTTCTAATCATCTGCCATTTGCTGGCACCTAAAGAAAGGCTCACCTCTCGGAAAGAATGAGGCACGCTCTCCAATGCCTCCTTTGCTGCAGTTATAATTACAGGTAGTATCATAATACCCAATGTAAGACTACCAGCGAGGATGGAAGAACCGAATTTGAAGAATATTACAAAAAGGCTCAATCCAAATAGACCATATACTACAGAAGGCACTCCTGCAAGGTTTACAATAGCTAATTTTATGAGCCTTGTAAGAAAATTGTCTCTGGAATATTCAACAAGATATATTGCAGACAAGACTCCGACTGGAAGGCTGAAAAATATTGCTCCGCTAACAAGATAGAGCGTCCCCAAAATAGCAGGAAATATCCCGCCTGCACGCATCCCCTGGCGGGGAAAACCTGTTAAGAACTCCCAGTTCAAAGCAGGTGCGCCTTTTTTTATAATAATTGCAATAATAAGGCCTACTGGCAGAATTACAAGAATTGTAGCAAGAAAAATGAGAAAGAAGAAAATCTTATGGGAGAGTCTAGGGTTCATCTCTTATCTCTTCCTGTGTAAAGCAATATCCGCCACAAGGTTTACTAAAAATGTAATAATAAAAAGAGTCAGGCCAATTCCAAAGAGCGCAAAATAATGGTTACTGCCTACGACTGTCTCGCCCATCTCTGCAGCAATGGTTGCAGTGAGTGTGCGAACAGGCTGTAAGAGTGTATGCGGAATGACTGCAGCATTACCTGTTATCATCATAACAGCCATGGTCTCACCAATCACACGGCCTATGCCAAGCATAATAGCTGCAACAATTCCAGAAAGGCCTGCGGGTAAGATAACCCTGCGGATTGCCTGCCAGTGCGTAGCGCCGAGGGCTATTGCACCTTCTTTATACTGCTTCGGCACAGCGGTTAGGGCATCCTCTGCTATACTGACTATGGTAGGCATTGCCATAAATGCGAGCATTATTGAACCAGAAAAGGCAGTCAGACCAGTAGGTAAATCAAACGTCTTCTTTACTAAAGGCACAAGTGTATTCATGCCAATAAAACCAAGCACCACGCTGGGGATTGCTGCTAAGAGTTCGATTCCAGCCTTAAGTATTTCTTTAAAACTTTTAGGTGCGACCTCTGCAATGTATATTGCGCTTGCGATTCCCAGGGGTATTGAGATAATGGATGCGCCAAGGGTCACAAAGATTGTCCCTAAGATTAAAGACAGGATTCCAAATCTGGGTGGGTCAGAGATAGGATACCAATTCTTTCCTGAGATGAATTTCCATAAGCTGACTGTCTTAAAGAGGCCTATTGCTTCTTTTAATAAAAATAGAAATATGAGTGCGACGATAATTATGGATATTATGCCGCTGATAAGAATCAGGTTCTCTATTAAGAATTCCTTTAACTGTCTCAGCCTCACCTTTCTTTTATGGGCACAAAATCAGTAAATAATACAACCTCTTGACCTTCTGGGCTCAATGCAAAATCCAAAAATTCCTTTATAAGACCTTCGGGTTTATTTTTGGTATAAAGATATAGAGGCCTTGAGATAGGATAGGTCTTTGATATTACATTTTCTGCGGTAGGCTTGATATAAGGGCCGTCTTTGTCCCTTGCTACTGCAATCGCCTTCTGTCTGGGACTTAAGTATCCCATACCAAAATATCCAATCGCCTGTGGATTCAAAGCCACCTCTTCAGCAATAGCCTGAGAGGAACTCATCAATAAACTATCAGGACTAAACTCCTCCTTGCTTAAAGGGTCGCCCTTTCTTAAAACATGCTCTTTAAAATAGACGTGTGTTCCAGAATTTACCTCTCTTGAAAGAATAACTATTTTCTTATCCTTACCGCCGACCTCTCTCCAGTTTTTTATCCTTCCAGTAAAGATATCTGACAATTCATCTATTGTAAGAGTTCCAACTGGATTCTCTGGATGAACTACTACACTCAATCCATCCATGCCGATAAGAAACTCTTCTGGTTCTATCCCCAAAGATTTCGCCTGTCCAATCTCAGCCTTCTTCATCTCTCTTGAAGACATAGCAATATCGCAGGTTCCGCTGATAAGACTCGCAATGCCTGTGCCTGAGCCACCACCAGTTACAGCTATAAAGACTTCGGGGTGTTTCTCCATAAAGGCCTCAGCAAGTGCCTGTCCTAAATTTACCATCGTATCTGAACCCTTTATCTGAATAGAATTCTTTTCTGAGGCTGCAAAGACAGCGGTTGCAAATATTAACGTTGCTAAAGTGAACAAATATTTTCTGAACATATTCTCCCTAATCATAAATTTCTGTCATTTAACCAGCTAAATCCGAAGCACGAAATCCGAAATTCGACCTTCAGACCAAAGACCACAGACCAGAGACTGTAGACTTTTTATGGTCTTTGTGCTTCGGTCTGTAGTCTGAAGTCTGTAGTCTGTGGTCTGAAATTAATTGTTTCGGATTTCGATACTCGGATTTCGAATTTAACTTCATTTTAAGTTAGAAGTATCAATCATAATATCGCTCAGTCATCCCTTCCCAAAGGTTCTGTGATTTTAGTATAATCTCAACAACCTCCCTGACCGCACCTTTACCGCCAGAACTCTTTGTTATATAATGACTAAATTTCTTTACTTCATCGCAAGCCTCAGGCACGCAAACGCTCAAACCTGCCCTCCTTAAAATAGGGAGGTCAATCAAATCATCGCCAATAAAACAGACCTCTTCATCCTTGAGCTTGAACCGCTTTAGGAGCTTTTCGTATATAGTTTTTTTGTCGGAATTTTGATAGACCTTTAAAACATGAAGGTCCTGGGCGCGTCGCTTGACTATGCGAGACTTTTTAGCAGTTATGATAATCGCATTTATACCTGAACGCTTAAGAAGTGTCATGCCAAATCCATCCTGAACATTAAAACACTTCAATTCATCACCAAAATTGTCATATATAATGCGTCCATCGGTTAGAACACCATCTACGTCTAATATCAGAAGTTTAATTTTCTTAGCCCGCTCAGATATTTCCATAATTAAACTGGAATCGGTATGAAGCCTTGCCCGAAAGCACATTAAAATTTTTTCGGCATTACTGTATTATAGGACTTCGGTGCGCGAAGAATTACAGCGAGCGAATGTCGGCTATATAGACTCTCTAAGAATGAGCGAGCTGTAAACTGAAAGTGCACATGCGAAAAAATTTAGTGCTGAAGGGCAAGGCTTCATACCAACCCCGCCTTCAACAAATCCTGCACATCCACCAGCCCTATCGCTCGGTTCTTCTCATCCACCACAGGTATCTCATCTATCTTAAATTCCTGAAGGATTCGCAATGCCTCAACTGCTAAAGAGCCTTTCCTTATTATCTTTGGATTTTCCGTCATAACCTCACAGACCTTTTTTGTCAAAAAATCAGAATAAAAGACCTTTTTTCTACACCGCAAAGCCGCAAAATCCCGCAAAGGCGCAAAAGTTTTGTTATCGGAGACTACTTTGCGTTTTTGCGGAACTTTTGCGTTTTTGCGGTGTAAGTAGCCTTTTTCAATGCGTTCATAATCAACCTCAAGGTGTCTGCGAAGGTGTCTGCGAAGGTCTCCATCTGTAAATATACCTAATAGCCTGCCATTCTTATCAACTACAGTGGCGCTTCCCGCGTGGCTTGAGGTAATCTTCAGAAGCACATCTTTAATCAATCTATCTCTTCTGACAATAGGGTTCTGTCTGCCTGTCCGCATTATATCTTCTACCTTTAAAATAAGTCTTTTCCCCAAACTTCCGCCCGGATGTAAAAATGCAAAGTCTTTTTCTTTAAAACCCCTCTTATCCATGAGCGCAGCGCATAGCGCATCGCCCATTGCAAGCATGCAGGTTGTGCTCGCCATAGGGGCCAAACCAAGAGGGCATGCCTCTTCTTTTATCCCTATATTTAGAATGCAGTCGCTATTTTTAGCTAAAATGGATTTGGTATTTCCTGTGAGGGCTATAAGTCTGGCGCCAATTTTTTTAATCAAAGGCATTAGGCTTATTACCTCTTCTGTCTGCCCGCTATTAGAGATAACTAAAACAACATCCTCTTTTGTAACCCTCCCGAGGTCTCCATGAACCGCCTCGACTGAATGAAGCCAGAGGCTTGGCGTTCCTGTAGAAGACAATGTAGCAGAAATTTTTTGTCCGATGATTCCTGCCTTTCCCATCCCTGTTACAACAACCCTTCCTTTACAACTATAGATAAGCTCAACTGCTTTTTCAAAATCCTTGCCGAGCCTCTTTATAAGACTCTTTACAGCTTCGGATTCAATCTTTAGTACCTGTTTTGCGCGTTTGATTAACATAGAGAATAAAAATAATTCTTAACGCGGATTTTCGCGGATTGCACGCGGATAGTCGCGGATATTTCTAGCGACAATCCGCGTAAATCCGTGTGTAATCCGCGTATATCCGCGTTAAAACTCTTTTTTTACCAGCCCGTCTATCTCCTTCACCTGCACCAACAACTCCTCCAATGCCTTCAAATCTATCATATTCGGGCCGTCGCAAGGTGCCCTGTCAGGATTCCTGTGCGCCTCTAAGAATAGACCATCGCATCCTACAGCAGCTGCAGCACGAGAAAGCCCTGGTATGAATCTGCGCTCTCCGCCTGAGGCCTTCCCCATTGCGCCAGGCAATTGAACACTGTGGGTTGCATCAAAGACTACAGGATATCCAAAAGTCCGAATAATCTGAAGCGAACGAAAATCACTCACCAGATTATTATATCCAAATGAACTCCCCCGCTCTGTGATTAAAATTCTCTTATTTCTTCCTCTCTCAACCTTCTCTATAATATTTTTAATCTCCCAGGGTGCTAAAAACTGACCCTTCTTTATATTTATTACCTTGCCTGTCCTTGCAGCCTCTACAATCAGGTCTGTCTGTCTGCACAGAAAAGCAGGGATCTGTATAATATCAAGGACCTCCTTAGCCTTTTTTATCTGGTCTCTGCAATGGATATCGCTGAGCACAGGCACTTTCAATTCCTCTTTTATCTTCTTTAAAATCTTAAGCCCTCTATCAATGCCAGGCCCTCTGAAAGAATTGATGCTTGAACGGTTTGCCTTGTCAAAACTTGATTTGAATATAAAACCTATATTAAGCCTTTCACTAAGTTCTTTAATCTTTTCAGCATGCCATAATGTAGTTTTGTAGTCCTC
>JBBIOC010000054.1:0-9215 GCA_037443585.1 Candidatus Omnitrophota bacterium | reverse complement strand
TCACTACATTTGCAGACTCCTCAAATGCCCATTTTCTAACTGTCCTTCTGAGGGGCTCTAAGAGGAGGCTTCCGGCTTTCTCAATCCCACCTCCAATAATAACTGCCTCTGGATTAAAGAGATTTATAAGGTAGGCTACACGAACGCCTAAATTAACTGCAGCGTCCTCTACGAGTTCAATTGCAAGGCCGTCTCCTGATCTTGCAGCTTCGATGATTAAATCTATTGAAAGATTTTTAAGGCCTTCGCCTGAAAACTCTTTTAACAGCGACTCAACCCCTTCCTGAAGTATCTTCTCTGCCTGATTTACTATACCTAAATCTACCCCTGCTGGAAGAAGATAGCACGGCAGAGGCGTATTAGATAATGATATATAATCTCCATTTGTAGGATAATTTATCCTGATCTCACCTGCGCTCCCGCCTGCCCCACAGTATATTCCTCCTTTTATTATTATGCCTGTGCCTACATCTGAATACATATAGACTATATCCTCAACCTCCATCGGAAGCGCATGCATCTTTTCGCCAAAGGCTGCAAATGTGGCATCATTTCCCAAAAAAGCAGGAAGGTTAAATCTCTGTTCAATAGTTGACCTTATAGATACGTAACTTGTGCGCGTCCCATTCTTTGTAGTATCCCTTACAGTACCTAAATGTTCGTCGATAACACCGCCGATGCCAATGCCAACGCCCCTTATTTTCGTCTTTTCAACTTTATTTTTCTTTAACAATTCTTCTATCAGCTCAACAGACCTTTCAATAACCCTTTCTATACTCTCCTTCTGTCTGAATTTTTTAAGTTTCAAAATTATCCGTCCTGAAAGGTCAGTTATAAGGGCGACCATATTCGAACCTTTTGCATCCATATTTCCAAGGTCAATCCCTATACAATAGCCGCTCTCTTCATTAAGTTTCACAAGGGATGGCCTGCGGCCGCCGCTTGAAGGCTCCATACCACTTTCTGATACAAGTCCTTTTTCTATAAAGCTATTTACATAATTTGATACAGTTACAATATTCAGATCAGTTGCCTTGGATATGTCTGCCCTTGTAATAGGGCCTTTTCTTCGCAAAAGTTCTAAGATTGAAAAATTCTTCCGCTTGTGGTCTGAAAGTATGTGATTATTAAAGACAGGGTGTTTCTTTATTACAACCATGGCTAACCTCCTTTTTTATATACTGTTTTTTGCCCATTACCACCCTTACCTTATGCATTTTTCCATCACAATGCGGCTTTATGAGATTGGTGGGTTGTCTTTCTCCGTCTACAAAGACTTCCTTAAAGCCATACTCAACTCCGTCAGGGTTCTCAATCTCAATCTCATATGTTGCGCCTCTAAAAGGCCGCACAATGGAGCAGCTCTTCCAATGAGAAGGGATACAAGGGTCTACTCTTAAACCCTCAAATTCCCGCCTTGCACCAAGCAGCCACTCTGTCCCTGCCATAAAACTCCAGCCTGCTGTCCCTGTAACCCAGGTAAACGCACCTTCCCCATACAAATACGGATGTTGCGGCCCAACTAAATATTCTGCATATACATAAGGTTCAGTCTTATATAAATCATAATCTTTTTGGGCATTTGGCATAAGTTTCTTCATATTCTCATAGGCACGGGCGCCTCTTCCAGCCATACAATCTGCAACAATCATAAATGTGGCTGCGTGGCAGAAGACCGCTGCATTTTCTTTTGTCCCTTCAGAAAACATACTGATTCTACCTAACTTAGGCTCCCATCTGCTATAGGCAGGATAAAAAAGTGCAAGGCCATGTTCTCCTTCCAAATATCTATCTGTAGAGGTCAATAATCTTTTTAGCCTCTCGCCTTCTGCTACACCTGACAGGATTGCCCAGGATTGTGTATTGACAAAAATCTTCCCTTCCTTATTCTCTCTGCTTCCATAAACTGTGCCGTCGTCAGTAAATCCCCTCTTATACCAGTTCCCATCCCAGCAATACTGGTTTATCCGTTCGCTCATAGTCTTTGCCTTATGCAGCAATTCTCCACTCTTATCCTTTCTGTCAATCAAAATGGCCAATTCTGCGAGCTGTTTTAAAGCCCTCACCAATGCCATTGCAAGCCATACACTCTCGCCCTTCAACTTTATACCAGCTGCATCTATTGCGTCATTCCAATCTGCATGACCTATCAGAGGAAGCCCCTTTTGCCCTACATCATTAAATGTAAACTCTAAATTCTTCTCTAAATGTTCAAATACTGTCCCCTCTCCATCAGTTATAGGAGCACCTTTAAAATTAGCATCTATATCCCATCCTTTGAGCCATCTATCTTTAAGATATGGGGCGTATTCCAAGAGTATATCCTTATCACCTGTCTCCTTTATATATGCTGAGACTGTAGATGTCAGCCATACAGGGTGGTCTTTGTTAGGCCGATGTTGAGCAGGGCCAGTTGTATCAGACCATCCAGGCGCGCAGGTCCCATCCCTTCTTATAAGAGAGACCAACTTCATAATCTTCTGCCTCGTATGCTCTGGATTTATAGAACAAATCGCCTCAGCGTCCTGACAAGAATCTCTATAACCCCTGCCGCCAGAGCCCTCATGATAATAAGAAGGAGAGCGCGACCAAAGATTACAGATATAGAGCTGATACTTTACCCATATATTCATCATTATATCAAAATCCTTATCAGGGGTATTGACCTTTATATTATCCAGAATGCGCCTTCTCCAGAGCGCCTTGACATCTTCAAATTCTCTATCAAGACTCTTTAGGTTGCGATATTTTGCCAAAATCCTTGTAATATCCGAGACCTTCTCTGTCTGACCCAATATAAAAGAAAATCTCTTTGACTCCCCAGGCGCAAGTTTAAGATTTTGAAAAAAACAACCTATGCCATCTTCGCCTGAACAGAATGATATTGTCTTGAAATTCCCAGTGATAACCGGTTCGGGCTTCTCTTCTGTATTATACTTTCCTAAAAAGGCATTCTTTCTTGTAGCATACCCTTTTACTGGAAGGGAGCTTGCAAAAAATGCTGTAAACGCAAATGGCTTTATATTCATATCCCCCCAACTCGCGGTCTTCTTTGCAAATATTGCCTTATGCGCCTCATCAAACCATACCCTGTTATAGAGGTTCATAATATTTCTGTATCTGAGTTCCTGATGATAGTCTCCCAAAAGCCATTCTATATAAGGATAGAGGTTCAAATCCCTCGATTTCTTGGATTCATTCTTAATCTCTGCGCTCCAGACCTCGCAATCATCTGAAACTGGCACAAAAAAATTTAGCTTTATATTTATACCAAAATAAGTAGTCTGAATAGTTGTGTATCCGAGGCCGTGCCTCGCCTCATAAAAATCAGGAACGATTCTCATTGGTTGATATGTAGCACTCCAATACTTGCCTGTCTTATTGTCGCGCAGATAGATATATCTCCCCGGCCTGTCAAAATGCCGTCCTTCAGGCAGCCATCTTGTAATCCTATCGCTTCTACAGTCTCTATAAAAACTGTACCCACCTGCATTATTTGAGATTATCGCACAATATCTTTCATTTGTGAGATAATTTATCCAGGGACGTGGAATAATCGGGGTTTTAATAATATATTCCAAACCGTCCTTTGAAAACTGACCATACTTCATAGCACCTTATAGCACCTTCTTAAAAATAAAGTTTACATTTTTGACAGTGACAGAAATGTAAACTTTATTAGAACCTTCCATTATAATATATGCGCAAAATATGTTGTGTATCCAAAGTCGGGAGAAAGTCTCCAAATGGACTTGCAGTAATGCCCCAGACAGGTGAAATAAAAGCGCCTTCGCCAAACTGTATAACAAGCTGTCCATATTCAGTGACGCTGTAATCGAATTCCATAAATACATTGTGATGGTCTTCGTAAGAAAGCTCGCCGCTGGTATTCTGCTTGAAGAGATTATATGCCTTAGAATAGGTATATTTCAAATAACCTGAAAGCCTCTTATTAAAATTATATCTGACACCCAGACCAAAATGATTTATATTGTCGTCTATGCCTGCTGCATATTTGAAATCATTCTTTGTAAAGTCAAGTTCAATGCCTAAGTCCTTTGTCGGGTTTATCCCGATTCCTGTTCTATAGATATTAAAGTGTTGATAAGGCGGCAGGTCAAAGAAATTTTGGGAATATAGATATGGGACCTCCTTTCTTATGACCTGGCCTTCAATAGTCTCCTGAGTAAAACTTGTGCTATTCAATAACCCCCTGGGGTGATTGGCTGTAGCAAATGTAAAGTCATTTGTATTCTCATAAATCCCGTAGATACTAAAAAAATCTGAAGGCCTATATTGAAGCCCTGCAGAATAGGTGGAAATCGAGGGGTCTTTTCCATCCTCAATAGCGCTATTTGTCAGAAACTCTCCAGTATCTGCATCGTATAAGATGGGGTCTATCCCAGCCTTTGTCTTCGGAAGGTCATGGTATATAAATAAAAACTTTGAGGTCCACTCAGGATTTATCCTGTACGTGGATTCGTTTCTAAATACGCTCTCTACATATTTATCATTTGTCTGGTGGACATTTCTAAAATCAATCAGATTATCTAACCTTTTATCAAATAATTCCTTTGCCTCAAGTTGAAGCCTGACAGCATCCCTTCCAACATCTATCCCGTCGCCAATCCTAAAAGGCTCTATATCATAATAGCTCAAATGAGGGCCTAAATACGCATAGGGAAGTTTAAAATGGATGTGCCTTGACCAGAACTGGTCCCTTCGGGTCTCCCTGTAACTGGAAAGTCCTGGGTCAAAACCCTTGTCCATATGGGCATAAGAAAATCGGGTCTTAAGCGGCACTTCAAAACCTTTTGCCTCATTCTCTAAACCTAAATACCAGGCATTTCCCCTTGAATCCACTTTATAAGCACTCGATTTATTCTCATTGCTGCGGCTTGCTGCAACCTCAGTTAATATCTTTAAATCTGGACTTATCTTGAAACTGGCATCTATGCCTAAAACATTATTCACTGAATCCCGCTTCTCTTCATTATAACCAACTCTAAAGGTATAGATTGTCCCAAGAGCAATTTCGTCACTCAAATTGTGCTTTATTCTCATGGCGCCAGGGATACTTGTAACGCTTCCATAATCCTGCCAGAGGGTCTTTGGCGTTGCAAGTGTTGCATTTAGAGATGTATTTTCAACAAACTCTCCTTCAAAAGAAAACCCTCTCAATGCAGTCAACCTTGTCAAATCGCTATCCCTTGTGAAGAATGAAAGGTCATCTGACCACTCTCCGCGGGTAAAAGAAGCTGTGGGCGTGGCGCCTGAATTAAAATTGCCGGGCTTCCATTCATCAAGCCAGGGGCTTGGCTCCCAGTATATATGGTGATTTGAAAGGCCAAAAGGGTCATCAGAGGAAAATGCCTGAGTTTCCAAGACAAAGGGAAAGACCCTGAATTTATAAGAATCCTTAGAATAATCAAACCACAATTCTCTGATAGGTTGAAAACTATCGTGAATCTTCATCTCTGGAATACTAAAGGTTTCTCCAAATGTATCCGCAACAGTTGTGGGTGTTATCTTTCCATCTACTACCTTTATCTCAGGAAGCGCTATTGCATCCCCTTGCGTTAGGGTGGGTATGGTCTCGTTTATTGTCCTCCTTGTATTTGACCAGTATTTTAATTCCATCTCTGTCTTGTCGCTTGCTGTACTTACTGTAAATTTATCGGTCTTTCCAACGAAACTCCATGGGTCAATGCTTATATCTGTGTGAAAATTTAGACCTGCCTTGTTCTGCGTATCTGCAACTATCTTCAAACGGTCATATACCCTCGGGTCAAATGTATTTATCTTCGCTGTCTTCTCATCTATCATCCTCCAGTTTCGCTCATTCAAGTCCCCGTTTGCATATTTCCAGATTACATCCTCTGTGGTAAAACCTAAGCTCATCTTGTATCCGCCGCTAATCTTTGCAGGTTTTATCTGCTCATTTATACTATCTATAGCTATCTTGACCCTATCTTCTGGTAAATATCCTTCAGGAGGGGCCTCTTCATATTTTGGAGGGTATTCAAACTCTGGCTGTGGACCCCTTGGAGGCTTATATGTAACAATCTCTCCTGTAGGTTTTCTTTCTACTATCCCATTTGACTCTCTTCTAAATTCCTGCTCTCTTTCATAATGGCTAAACTCACCCTTTGCCCTAAGTTTTAACTCTGCATTCACCAATTCAAGATATGTAGCTGCCTCTTCGTTCTTTGGGTCAAGCTTTACTGCCCTTGACAGTGCCTCCCTTGCCTCGTATAGTTTTCCTTTATGATAATACTCCACCCCCCTGCTATAAAACCCAAAACTCTCTGCAATATACTGTTCCTCACTAGCAAATGCACAATGAGATAAAACAAGTATAAAAAATAAGCAATGCACAAAATGTAAAGTTAAGAGTTTTCTCATCTTTCTACTTCCACGACTCCTTCACTACAAAGTATGCCTTCTTTGGCACCCGAATATTTATCCCCTCTTTCTTCTCAGGCAAGATTCCAACGATGCCCCACCACTCCTCATTGATATTCAGGTTTAGCTCTGCCTTTATATCAAAGTAATATGCCCCGTTTGACCAGGCGCCCTCTGTGTCATGAGCATACCAGCTCGGAGGACTGTTTTCATCGTGTTTCCACCACTCATCTGTCCATTCAAAGATAAAACCACCTATTGCATTTCCAACACCGCTTCCGAAGTATAGATTCTTCTTAATGTCCTCCAATTGGGCCTTTAAAAATTCTGCCTGGCGCTCCTCATCTTCCTTTTTTAGATACGCGTCAAACCTATCGCAGCCAAACTCTGTAACAATCACAGGCTTTCCAAATTTTATTTTCACCTCTCTAAAAAAATTCCCAAAGCTCTTCCCTCGATATACAGAACACCCTAAGATGTCAACATCAGGCGTAACCTCATTTGCTACCTGTATATCTACGAGCTCGGCATTTGCCAAAACAATTGGATGATTCTTGTCTATCCTCTTTATCTCCTTTGCAAGCTCATTCACAAAGGAATAATATATCTTTGCGCGCGCTATCCTTCTTGAATATGGGTCGCCTAATCTTTCTATCTCTGGCGTTGTCCAGAGATTAGCTGTCTGCGGGCTAAAGCCGAAAGAGACATTATTCTCATTACCTAATATCCAGAAAAGTAATCCCTTCTCATCCTTATATGTCTGAACCATCCACAGAACGTCCTCTTTGACCCTCTCTTTAAATTCAGGGTCTGCATAGTTAGGCGATTCCCAGAAACCCAACCAGTGTCCCATTGCAGTCCTTATATTATACCTATTGTAAAGGTCTCTTATAACCTGCTTTGTCTTTTCAGCATCTTCCCCGCTCTGATAAAATCGCACAGTATTTACACCCATTGCCTTCATAAGTTTTCCGTCATAGAGCCACGGCCGACTTGAGTCCAAATAAAGGTTGTACCTATAATTCTGTCCAATAGGTGTAGGATTATACACAACACCTTTTACAATATAAGGCTTTTTGCCAATATTTAACCTGAACCTGCCCCCTTCCAGCCCCTCTATCCATACCTTTTTAATAGGCCTCGGGAAGAAAATTACAAATAAAATAATTGCAAAAACTAATATTATAAAAAATATCCTTTTCATAAACCAATCCAACCTACGCAGTTGAACAATTGTTCAACTGCGTAGGTTGAAAAAAGGTAAACCTGTCTACTCGTATCGAATATCGTCTAGATAGAACGTGCAGCCCTCAGGATTTACATCCATATTCGTTGCCCAGCAGAATCCTCCGCTTATATAACTTAAGTCCTTTCCAGTCAAATCTATCTCATATTGCTTCCATTCTTTTGTGAGCATAACTGGGCCTATGCCAGCCACATCTGAATCTGAATATTGGCCTGATATTCCGCCTATCTTAAACTCTTCAATCCTCTCATCGCCTTTTTCGCCCCTTACCCAGAATGTCAGCTTTGTTGCGCCTGTCAAGTCAAAGCCTCCCTTTCTATCTCCCCAGTTATTTGCAGGGTTCTGCCAATAGACCCCTGCCCAGCGAGCACCTTGAGAAGCCTGTGCGGTATATGTGAATTTTATACAGGTAGTCCCTGAATGAGGGTTTTCAAAACTTGCTTCATCCATCTTTATGTCTCCATAATCCCCCATCCAACCAGAAGGGATGTAATGATTATCTGGCGACCTCCTGTCAGAATAAACTGGGAACGGCTTAAAACTTGGCTTTGCTGTTTCTGTCTTATATGTCTCTTCATAAGGTGACTTTGCAATCTGTTTTGGCTGAGCAGATTTCTGTGTAGACCTCTCTTCACTCTTACTCCCGCAGCTTGCAATACTGAAAACTACAAGAGCTATTGAAACTAAGATTGTCAATGCTATGCCTTTTTTCATCCTGTCCTCCTATTATTAAAAAATTTTTGATTTTGATATTTGATTTTTGATTTCCTAACGCACCTCCTTTCTCATCGCTGCCACATATTCTTATAAATAAAATAAGATTTGCGGAGCTGCCTTAAAAATGGGCTCTTTGAACCATCCCCCTGGCCGCACACGCCAAGCCACTCCTCATAATTCCAGCCATCAGGAAATGGGCCAGAGAAATTTCTCTTTGTGTCATGTATAGAAGGTTCATAGGCCTTCCACCACTCATCAAGCCACTCAAATAAAACACCGCCCAAGGCATTGCCCGCGCCTTCACCCCTTGCAGAATTTAACTCAATGTCCTGCCATGAACCCAGATGATACTCTGCCTGTGCCTCTTCAGCCTCTTGAGTTTCCTTGCCCAGCATATAACTGGGACATCCATACTCTGTAATTATAGCAGGCTTGCCTGTCACCTCCTTTACTGACTCCCAGAAATGTCTCCCGAACCCATATTTTCCTCTATACGCATTTGCACCATATATATCAACATTGCCCGACTCTTTAGCAAAGATATCTAAATAGAGCAAATCGCCACTACAAACTGCAACTGGATGGTGATTATTATCAAGGCCCTTTATAATCCCGGCAACCTCATTTACAAACCTATAATATGCCTCTGGCTTCTGCTTAGCATTATTTGCAACCCCATAGTTATTTTCGTTTCCAAGGACCCACATCAAAACATATGGCTCGTCTTTAAACTCCTCCACCATCTTCTTTACACTATTTATCATATTCTCTCTATGCCTTGGGTTCTCATAATCAGTCCCTTCATACCAACTCGCCCCAGAGCCAACTGTATACGCACCCAAGAGGT
>JBBIOC010000053.1:1516-9272 GCA_037443585.1 Candidatus Omnitrophota bacterium | reverse complement strand
GATGAGAGGCGCCTGGGGCCATATCTGCAAGAGCCTCTCTTCGGGACCTCTCAGCTAAGACAGACTTTTCTTTTTGGTGGAATTGGGCATTTTCTATTGCCAAAGCAGCCTCATTAGATAAAACCATAAGTAGGTTTATGTCTTCTTGGGAGAGGGTGAGGTTATTCTCTCTATCAGATAGTATAAGAAAGCCTAAGAGACCGTTTCTTAAAAAAGAGGGAATGATTGTATTTATCTTTAGAGTTATAAGGGTATTAAAGAGCCCTCCTATATGGGAAGAGAAGGGGGCCTTTGGCGCAACAAGCCTAAGTTCCTCTGTTACAATAGGAAGCCTTCTTAAGAAGAGGTCTTTTAGTAGGTTTGATTCTTTAGAAAATTCTTCAGGGAGGTTTATCTTTTCATCTGATTTAACCTGCCGGAAGCTCTTTAGGAGGTATTTATCAGCCTGAGTCTCGTGTAGATAAATAGCAGCGAATTTAAGTCTTAAGATTTTAACCAAATAATGGACTATCAGTTTTAGAAGAATCTCTAGCTTTGTAAAGCGCAGCATATTGTGTGAGAGCCTGCGAAGGGCCTCGTGGGACTTAAATTCTTCTGCCCTTAGGCGAGATTCTACTTTCTTCTGGAGTCTCATATAGATAAAAGGGCCTAAGCTGGCTAAAACTGCCATCAAAAATACAGGCAATAGCCACCAGTTGGAAGTTACCTTGGAAAGAGGTCCTTTTAAAAAACCTCCTATGCCAAAGGGGATACCTAAGACCAAGGTATAAACAAAGGCAAATACCCCTGCACGGGTGAGGACGATGTTGATGTCGAGGAGGCGATGACGGATAATAGCATAAGCAATTATCGAAACCCCTATACCTACAAAAATAGAACCAAAAGGATAAAATTCTATTCCATAGTTGGGAATAAAATCTAACATCCCAGGAGAACCTAAAAAAGATGCTAAAAACACATATTTTATTATATTAGTAGTTAATGGCAATTTTTGATATATTCTTTTATATGACAAATATAATTTCAATAAACCTCCCATCCAAAACAATGGAAAGAAGATTAAAAATATAGTATGTAGTATGCCTGCTTTTGCGTAGAAACCCCAATGATAATCATAAACTCCGATAACAAATTTATCTGTAAAAAATAATAAAATTATAAATATTGTACTCAATATGTATGGAATCAAAATATCCCATATCTTTTTAGGTTTAGAAGCAAAACGATATAAAAACTCAATACTAAAATGATAAAAAAATGTTGGAATAAATATTACACCTACATAAAGAAACTTAATAATTTTAAATGCAATAAATGCATCTTTTATTAAGTAAGCTATTGCATAACCATATAACCATATTCCACAACTCAAGCCAAGTAAAGCAAAACAAGCATTAACAAGTGATTTTATATTTTTTAGAAAAACAAAAATCCCTATTATAAGAAACCAGGTTCCAACAATTAATGATAGAAGAGAATAGATATTCATTGTTGTTTAATTATAGCTTTTATCTCGCAGTGGCATTCTTAAATATATATTTTTAAAAAATTCAACTTTTTTAGTGCGAACCTCTGAAGAATAAATTCTTTTATAAATTTTCAGCAATCCACTTTGAAGTTCCTTAGGAGACATCTTTTTTGGAATAAAGTTGACATCGAATCCTGTATAATTGTTCCAACTATTTGGTAAAATCCTGCCTTCTTTCATCATACGGTCTCTTAATCTTGTCCCAGGTGTTGGAGTCAGAATTGTTATCTGTGCACCAAACAGATTATTTTCAATAATAAAATTGGATAGCCTATCAAAGCTACTCAAGTCATCGCCATCAAATCCTATAATAAAGGCCCCCATTATTCCAATTCCATATGACTGAATCTTTTGAATTGCAAGAGGATAATTATCTAAATATTTGCATTTCCACCCTCTATGGTCAATATTTTGCAAATTCTTTTTTGTTAAACTCTCGAATCCTATAAATAATCTTTCACAACCCGCCTTTCTTAAAAGTGATAATAAATAATCGTTATTGGCTATTGATATATCTGTCTGTGCTGTAAACCAAATTTTAAGTGGAATGATTGCCTTAACCAACTCTTCTGCAAATCTTCTGTCTATAAACATATTATCATCTGCAAAATTTATATGGAGCGGCTTCCAGATACTTTTGACAAGCTTGATTTCTGCTATTACTTGTTTAATACTCTTATGTCTAAATTTGGGTCCAAAAATTTTTGAAGCGCTACAAAATTCACAATCAATAGGACAACCTCTTGTAGTCTGTATCCATACCATCTTGTAATATTTAGAATTCAACAAATCAAACCTTGGGATTGGTGATTTTGTTAAGTTTACGAGGGTGTTACTATTATAAAAAGGCTGTATGTCGCCACTTAAAAAATCTTTTATAAATTTTGGCCAAATATTTTCACCTTCTCCAATAAAAACACTATCTACATTCTTTTTAGCTTCACTTGGCAACAAAGTTGGATGAATTCCACCAATTACTACCTTAGTCTTTCTAACCCTAAATTCTTTTGCTATTTGGTATGCCCTATCTGTTTGCTGAGTCATTGTAGATATTGCGACTAAATCAAAATCTTCATTAAAGTTTATTTCTTCAAAATTTTCATCAATAAGTTTTATCTTAAATTTATTAGATAAAAGTGCGGCGATAGTTAACAGCCCTAAGCTAAATCCTGACCAAAAATATCTATGCCCTGCAATTTCTGGTTCAGATTCCCAGAAGCTTCTGAATTCAGGGTTATTGCTTAAAAAACTTCCTTTCGGTGATATAAAAGCGAACTTCATTTATACAAGGCCACTTTTAGATATACGATTTTACTAATTCATAAAGGTCTTTAATTGTAACTGCTTCAAATGCCTTGGCTGGATCGATTGTTATGCCAAATTTAGTCTCGATAGCTGCCAAAATTTCTATAGCGTGCAAGGATTCAATACCAAGCCTATCTCTAATATTTATATCCTCCTTTATCTCAGACCTATCTACCTTTGCAACCTTAGCAATTATGGAATTTATCTCTTCTTTAATCTTATCAAAATCTCTCTTTTTAAAATTCCTTGTTCTGAGATTCTTCTTTGATTTCTTCATTTAAGTAAGCCTAGCCCCTCTAAATAATCTTCATACTCTAAAGGAGCTGGAATTCCCAATTTTTCTAAGAAATCTATGGCTGAGCTTATTGTCATATTTAATTCTTTAGCTAAAGAGCCTAAAGAAAGCTTGCCCTCTTTGTACATACGAAGTAGATAGAATTTCCACCCTTCATTAATCAATTCGCGTGCTATTTGAGATTGACCTGTCTCTTCTTTTTTTGCTAATGCCTTTATATGCCTCAATTCCTCTTCGTCAAGACGAACACTTAAAACATTCATTTTATCTTTTCCCCCTTTCAATTCTATTTATTGCATCAGATATTATTTTGGCATTATATCGACCTAAGTTTTTAAGCCGCTCTAATTTTGCTAATGCAAGTTCTTTATTAATCTTTTTTTTATAATATACACCCAATAAAAAATGTATAGCTATAACAAATTTAACACCTAAAACCTTACAAGCCTTGATGGTCTGCCCATCATCAGTTGCCAATATCGTTTGTCTCTGATGCGCTAACAATAATGCTGAAGCTTCTCCTCGGGCTAGAACAAAATCTTTTTGGAGTCTTTTTAATAAAGTTTGGTTGCTAAGTTTTACAACCTTTATCTTTTGAGTTCTGATAAATTCATTAATGACTCTGGCATCAAAAAGTTCTAACTTACAAGTGGATTCTATCTCAACCTCTTTAGATATCGAGATTTCTTGAGTCTGTGCTATTACCTTTAATAAGCCAATCTTCGCCAGCAGAATTAATGTAGAGGCGTCAAATATAATCATAGTGATATTTTGTATACATTTTACTACTAAAGTATACTATATTAACCCAAATTTGTCAAGTTTCGTCAAAAAATTTGTTTCGTCAAAAATTCCAATTATTGACGGAATGCAATATATTTGGTATTATAATGTTTGTGAGCAAGATATATGACATAATTGTTATCGGTGCAGGACATGCAGGATGTGAGGCAGGTCTTGCCTCAAGCAGGATGGGGCTTAGGACGCTTCTTATAACTATGGATAAAGAAAGAATAGCCCTTATGTCCTGTAACCCTGCTATTGGCGGCGTTGGCAAGGGCCAGCTTGTAAAAGAAGTGGATGCCCTCGGCGGTGAGATGGCAAAGGCTACAGATAAGACTGGAATTCAATTCAGAATCTTAAATTCAAGCAAGGGCCCTGCAGTCAGGTCTTCGAGGGCGCAGGTGGATAGGAAAAATTATTCTTTATATATGAAAAAAATTTTAGATGCCACAAAGAATCTAAATATCTTAGAGTCGCAGGTCTTGAAGATTCTGGTAAAAAATCATATGGCTGTGGGCGTTGAAATTTTAGATGATATCAGGATTTATTCAAAGGCAGTTATACTTACACCTGGAACATTTTTGAATGGGCTCATACATATTGGTATGAGCCATTTTCCAGGTGGAAGGCTCGATGATTTTCCGGCGATAGGCTTGTCTAGAAATCTCAAAACCCTTGGTTTTTCAATCGGGAGGCTCAAGACCGGAACTACTCCGAGGCTTGATGGACGCACAATTGATTTTTCTAAACTTAATTTACAGAAAGGTGATGAGAAGCTGCAAGGCTTTTCATTTTCTACTGAAAAAATAGATGTAGAACAGGTTCCCTGTTTTATAACCTATACAAATCCAAAAGTACATGAGATAATCCGCTCAAACCTTGACCGCTCACCACTCTACACAGGAAAGATAAAGTCAACAGGGGTTAGATATTGCCCTTCAATTGAAGATAAGGTAGTCAGGTTCAGTCAGAAGGACCGTCATCAGATATTCTTAGAGCCTGTTGGCAGGGATACGTATGAGTATTATCCGAATGGAATCTCAACGAGCCTCCCTGTGGATGTGCAGATTGAGATGCTGCATTGTATAGAAGGCCTAGAGAATTGTGAAATCTTAAGACCAGGGTATGGTATTGAATATGACTTTGTCTATCCCACTCAGCTACTCCCTACACTTGAGACAAAGCTCATAAAAAACCTTTTCTTTGCAGGACAGATAAATGGCACAACTGGCTATGAAGAGGCAGCTGCTCAAGGGTTGATTTCAGGGATTAATGCAGCATTAAAGATAAAGGGCGATGAGCCTTTGCTCCTTGACCGCTCTCAAGCATACATTGGTGTCCTGATAGATGACTTAGTCACAAAAGGGACTGATGAGCCTTACAGGATGTTTACATCGAGGGTGGAGTACAGGCTTCTTTTAAGAGAGGATAATGCAGATATTAGGCTAAGGGAGATAGGTTTTAGACTAGGTCTCGTGAGTGAAGAAGATTTTAAAAAGACACAAGAGAAACTAAGGAATGTTGATTTAGAAGTAAAGAGGCTAAAGTCTTTGAGGATAAAACCTACAAGAGAGATAAATAATAGGCTTAGAAGTTTAAATACTGCTACTATAAAAAATTCTGTCTCGCTCTTTCAACTCTTGAAGAGGCCGCAGATTAATTACGAATCTCTAATGGCTTTTGATGGGGAAGGAAGGTGCCTCACAGAACAGGAGGCGCTTGAGGTAGAAATAGAGGCAAAGTATAGAGGATTTATAGACAGAGAATTGAAAGAGGTTGAGAATTTTAAGAGGATTGAAAGGGTCAAACTTCCACCTGATTTAGATTATTACAAAATAATGGGGCTTTCGAATGAGATAAAGGAGAAGCTCTCAAAATTCAGGCCCATAAATTTAGGTCAGGCATCGAGGATATCTGGGGTGACACCAGTGGCAATATCTATTTTGATGATATATTTGAAGGGTCGTAGAGAATGCAAAACGAATATGAAGCATTAAAAAACCTTGCCTTGGATGAAGGCGCAGCATTATTTGGAATAGCAGATATATCAAAATTAAAAGACAAATTTTTATTAAGTCCTGAAGTATTGAAAGGCTTAGACCGCGCAATCTCAGTCGGCCTTGCACTCTCAGGGGCAATCTTAGAAGAGATATTGGATAGGCCAACGAAACTTTATTTTTATCACTATAGGCAGGCAAACATATTTTTAGACCAGCTTGCATTAAAGATTACCACATTTTTACAGAAAAGAAATTTCAGGGCCTTGCCTGTTCCAAGTTCACAGATTGTGGACTGGGAAAAACAATTAGGCCATCTTTCCCATAAAAGGATAGGTGAGCTCGCAGGGCTTGGATGGATTGGCAGGAACAATCTCTTGGTGAATAAAGATTTGGGTTCGAGGTTTCGGCTCGTAACAATTCTGACAGATATGCCACTTCCTATCTTTTCTACTAAAGAAGACGGTTCTTGTGGGGATTGTAGAGATTGTATAGCGGTCTGTCCTGCAGGAGCGATTAAAGAAAAAAAAGAGGATTTTGACCATATAAGATGTTTTGAGAAGTTGAAGGAATTTCGGAGCCAGGGTTTGGTGGACCAGTTTATCTGTGGTGTATGCGTGAAGGCGTGTAAGCCGAAAGTAAATGATTTTTAAACGCGGATTTTCGCGGATTGGCACGCGGATTTTCGCAGATATTTCTACGATAAATCTGCGTGAATCCGCGTGTAATCTGCGTGTATCCGCGTCAAGAATTATGATACAAAAAAATCGTGAGATAGTAGTTATCCTAGATTTCGGGTCGCAGTATAATCAACTCATTGCAAGGCGTGTAAGGGAATGCAATGTATATAGCGTTCTCTTGCCGTATAATACCTCTTTAGAAGAGATTAAGAGAATATCCCCAAAAGGTATAATACTCACTGGCGGGCCTGCGAGTGTTACGCAGAGAGGTTCGCCAATATGTGACAAGGGGGTTTTTGAATTGGGCGTGCCTATACTGGGCATATGTTATGGAATGCAACTGATGGGGCTTTTGTTGGGCGGAAGGGTAAGGCCTGTAAGATTTAGGGAGTACGGCGATGCAGAATTATTTATTGATGAGAGAGGAGTCTTATTTGAAGGACTTTCAAATAGACTAAAGGTCTGGATGAGCCATGGAGACCAGGTGATAAAACTTCCAAAGGGATTTAAAAGACTCGCACATACAAAAAATTCTAAGATAGCAGCTATGTTCAATCCCAAATTGAAATTCTATGGAGTGCAATTTCATCCAGAGGTCAGCCACACCCCAAAAGGTGCGATTATATTTAGGAACTTTTTATACAAGGTCTGCGGATGTAAAAAAGTTTGGACAATGGGTTCTATTATAGAAAGTTCGATTGAAAAGATAAGAGATGCGATTGGTTCTTCGCGTGCAGTATGTGCATTGAGCGGAGGCGTAGATTCTTCAGTAGCAGCAGTCCTTGTAAATAGGGCTATTGGCAGAAATTTAGAGTGCATATTTGTGGACAATGCCTTATTGCGAAAGGGAGAAAAACAAGAGGTAGTAAGGCAATTTAAAGAAAATTTAGGCTTAAACCTCCATGTAGTAGATGCGAGAAAGAGATTTTTGAATGCATTAAAAGGGGTAATTGACCCTGAAGAGAAACGAAGGATAATAGGCAGGGAATTTATCAGGGTATTTGAGGCTTCTGCTAAAAGATTGGGCAGGATAGAGTTTCTTATTCAGGGGACTTTGTATCCTGATGTAATTGAGAGCCGCTCAGCAAAGGGCGGTCCTTCAAGTACAATAAAGACGCATCACAATGTGGGCGGGCTTCCCAAGAAGATGAACCTAAAATTGATAGAG
>JBBIOC010000053.1:0-1480 GCA_037443585.1 Candidatus Omnitrophota bacterium | reverse complement strand
GGCTTTTAGGAAAAGAGTTAGGCCTAAGCGAGAAAATAGTTTACAGGCAGCCATTCCCAGGACCAGGACTTGGTGTGAGGATTATAGGCGAGATAACAAAAGAGCGGCTTGAGATTTTGCAGAATGCTGATATAATAGTGCAGGAAGAGATAAAGAAGTTTAGAGGCCACAGAGGATTGTGGCAGTCCTTTGCAGTGCTCTTACCTGTGAAGAGCGTGGGCGTTATGGGCGATGAGAGGACATATGAAAACGTTATAGCCTTGAGGGTTGTCACAAGCCAGGATGCAATGACTGCAGACTGGGCAAAACTTCCATACGATATCTTGGGCAGGCTCTCAAATCGTATTATAAATGAAGTAAAAGGGGTAAATCGGGTGGTGTATGACATAAGTTCCAAACCACCTGCTACAATTGAATGGGAATGAATAATTATCCAAAAGACAAATGCGGGGTCTTCGGCATATTCGGTCATCCTCATGCAGCAAGGCTGACTTACTTAGGCCTTTATGCATTGCAGCACAGAGGTCAGGAATCAGCAGGTATTGTCTCGTGCGATGGGGCAGATGTATATTCACATAGAGGTATGGGATTGGTTGCTGAGGCATTTACCGAGGAAATCCTCTCGAGCCTTAAGGGCCATTTTGCAACAGGCCATGTGCGCTACTCAACAACAGGTTCAAGCCTCTTAATAAATGCCCAGCCATTCTTAGTAGAGACCTCCAAAGGTTTTATTGCTGTCTCACACAATGGAAATCTTGTCAATTCCAGGAGCCTACGCTCATCCCTTGAGAAGAAAGGCGCAATATTCCAATCTACAATGGATAGCGAGATTATAGTTCATTTGATTGCGCGCTCGAGAAAGAAATCCTTTGAAGAGGCGCTTGTGGATTCGCTTTCCAAACTCAAAGGCGCCTATTGTTTTGTTTTCATGACCCGGGATAGCATAATTGCGGCAAGGGACCCTAATGGCTTCAGGCCATTATGCCTTGGCTTGCTTGACGGCGGTTTTGTAATAGCATCTGAGACCTGTGCGCTGGACCTAGTGCAGGCAAAATACGTTAGAGATGTAGAACCAGGTGAGATACTCATAATTAATAAAGAAGGGCTCCATTCTAAAAAGCCATTTCCCCCAGCACGCCACTCATTCTGCATATTTGAATTCATATATTTTGCAAGGCCTGATAGCAGTATCTTTGGCCAAAGCGTATATCTGGCAAGGAAGAATTTAGGATATCACCTTGCCAGAGAATCCCCTTGCGATGCAGACCTGGTTATGCCAATACCTGATTCTGGAAATTACGCAGCCCTCGGTTTTAGCGAGGAGTCAGGACTTCCATTTGAAATGGCGTTCGTCAGAAATCACTACATTGGGAGGACCTTTATTCAGCCTTCGCAATTTATTAGAGACTTTGGTGTAAAGGTCAAGCTCAACCCTGTTAAAGAGGTCTTAAAGGACAAGAGGATTGTAGTTGTAGAGGAT
>JBBIOC010000052.1:0-9476 GCA_037443585.1 Candidatus Omnitrophota bacterium | reverse complement strand
AATTAAAACATCCGTTCTTGGAGATTATGTATGGTAAGAAGGTGCTCCAGGAGATGGCAAATCTTAAAAAGACCTTAGACCCTGCTTGTATTTTGGGAAGGGGGAATATCTTCCCGGAGGAGTTTCTAATTTAACGAACCATGTTCAACCTACGCAGTTGAACAATTGTTCAACTGCGTAGGTTGAAAGGGTTATTATCAGAAATCATAAGTAATACCAACAGCTATCTCCTCACCATCCACAAATGCCCCTTCAATATTTGCCTTTAATCTTTCATTAAAATAATAATCCAGACCAAAAGTTAAGCCAAAATTCTCATCTGCCTTCAGCCGTTTCCTATCTGCTTCATTCGTCCGCCTTATAAGGTCAAGCGTTGAAACCCGAACGCCCCCATACGGGACAAATCTTTCGAACCCTTTTGAAATAATAAAAGAGAACTGCCAGTCATCTACAATTATCTCATTCTTTGTGCCATCTATATTCCTGGCATCCGGATGGACACTGATGTGCTGAAAGCCAAATAGACTCTTTATATCTAAATCCCTATTCTCAAAACCCCTAACCCTAAACCCATATGCTCCACTAAAACCAGTATTATACTCAAAGTCAGCTGCATCAGTCCTGTGCCACTGGACATTGCCGACGCCAATCTTTCCATCTAAACTCAGCCAGTCAAATAAGCCAAATGAACCTATATAGAAATATCTGTTCCCCCTCGTGCTGCTCCCATCCTCCATATCCCTGTCTAATAAAAAACTCCCCTCAAACCCAAAGGTCCACCTATGAAGTTTTGGCATATGCGTGCCGTATGCTGGCGCTGAAAAGGCATCTACTGGATTAAATATTAAAATTCCAATAAACAAATTCCAAATTATAAACAAGTATCTTAACATCTTCCCACAACCTCCTGCTGTTTAAGACCGAGATAATCATCTCGCGCCTTTTATTATAAAAGAATCCCAAGAAACAATGTCTAGCATTCGATGTCCAACCTGTCTTCCCAAAGACCAAAGGCTTTTGTATATGCCACAACATCTTATTATGATTTTTCAATGAGGTTTCTCTGCCGCTTAAGGATTTAATCGTTGCGCTTTTTAATCCGATTATATCTCTGAAACGGCGGTCCTTCAAAGCCTCTCTCATAATCAATGCAAGGTCATAGGAAGTGGAGTATTGACCTTTGGCAGGAAGCCCTGTAGCGGTTAAAAAATTGGTGTTCTTTGCGCCGAGCTTTCTTGAAAAGGAATTCATGAGTTTACAAAATGAGCTTTCAGAGCCAGCTATACTTTCAGCAAGCGCAACACTTGCATCATTTGCAGAATTTAGAAGTAGGGCCTTGAGTAAATCCTTTGTCAAAAAAACCTCGCCCTCTTTCAAACCTATTCTGCTTGGAGGCTGGGATGCTGCTATCTTAGATATAATAACCTTCTTATCTAAATCTCCATACCTCAAGACACAAAGTGCAGTCATAACCTTTGTAGTGCTTGCAGGTGGGAGTTTTATATGAGGCTCTTTTGAATAGAGGATTTTTTTAGTCCTTGCATCAAGGACTATTGCTGATTTTGCTGAAAGGCCCTTTACTTCAATCTTGGCAGATAGGCTTTCCTGACAACTGATGATTAGAAGGGAGATTATAAGAGAGGCTCTAAAGATTCTACTTAACATCACTTATTATATGAGATGACTTCTTGACCTCCTCAAGCACTTCCTTTGCCCTGCGCAACTCAAATACCATCCGTTGTGTTATCATTAGGTGCTTATGAGAAAGCCAGGCAAATGCACAAGAAAATAGCGACAATAGGAATAGGTATATATCTACCTGCGTCTTCAGGAGAAAATATAAAAGAAAGAAAATCCCGAGAATTATCAAGCAGCGGTTTACCCTTTCTACTGTCTCCACAAAAAATTCCTCCTTTGTCTTATCTGCCATTTAAGCCTCCAAAAAGAGATTTGTTATTGGCATCCGCCTGTCCTTTCCAAATGCCTTTGGTGTAATCTTTATACCAGGAGGGGACTGCCTTCTCTTATATTCGTTTCTATCCACCATCTGTATCGCCTTCTTCACAATCTTTTGGTCAAATCCTTTATTAATTATATCAGCTACGCTTCTATCTTTTTCTACATATAGATTTAGAATCTTATCTAAAATATCATATGGCGGGAGTGAATCCTCATCCCTCTGATTAGGCCTCAACTCTGCAGAAGGCGGCCTTTTAAAAACTGATTCAGGGATGAGCTGGCTTTTCTCTTTTTTATTCTTAAATCGGGCAAGCCTGTAGACTAATCTCTTGGGCACGTCTTTTATTACTGAGAATCCGCCTGCCATATCTCCATAGAGCGTGCAATATCCCACACTTGTTTCGCTCTTATTGCCTGTATTTAATACCAGATATCCGAATTTATTGGAAAAGGCCATCAGTAAATTTCCTCTAATCCTGGCCTGTATATTCTCCTCTGTGATATCTGGCAGCCTCTTTTCAAAATGGGGTTTTAATGTATCCAGATATGTCTCAAATACCCTTTCAATAGGCACAACAATAAACCTTATATCCAGGTTTTCAGCTATTCTCTGTGCATCCAGGCGCGTACCTTCAGAAGAATATCTTGACGGCATAGAAAGGCCTATTATATTCTCCTTCCCAAGCGCATCTACAGCAATGCTTGCTACAAGACTGAGTCTATTCCGCCGCTCAGGCCCAAGATTACCTTCTTAAAACCATTCTTTCGGACATAATCCCTCAGGCCCAGAGTCAATGCAGAGTATACCTCCTCGTCTTTTTTTAAGAAATTAGGGGATTTTCTTGATAAGCTCTTATGTTTCTTCTTAAATGGTATTTCTAAATCCGCTAAGAGCAAGTCCTCTTCAAACTGTCTTGCATTGGCAAAGAGATTTCCCAGGGGGTCAAATATCATACTCGCCCCATCAAAGACCAATTCATCTTGGCCACCCACCAGATTACAATAACAGACCCAAACCTTATTTCTCTTGGCATTCGATTTCAAGACCTTCTCCCGCAGGTTTAACTTTCCCATATGATATGGAGAGGCAGAGATATTTATAATAAGGTCTGCCCCAGATTGGACCTGAAACCTCGTAGGGCCTTCTGGGACCCAGATATCCTCACAGATATTCACGCCAAGAGAAATATCATTGAGCTGAATTATTGAGGTCTCCTCCCCTGGTTTAAAATACCTCTTCTCATCAAATATCCCATAGTTTGGAAGGCATATCTTGTTATAGATGTATCTTATGGTCTTATTATAGATTATTACAGCTGAATTATATAATGCATCTTTGGTTTTATGAGGAAAGCCCAGAATAACCAGGATATCTTTTGTGTTGTTAACAATATATTTTAGAAATTTGAGGTTCTGTGAGATAAAATATGGTTTCAATAGAAGGTCTTCAGGTGGGTAACCACAGAGGGCAAGTTCAGGGAATGCTATTATATCAGCGCCTTCAGAACTTGCCCTTTTAATGAAACTTAAGACTTTTTCTGTATTTTGTTCTAAATCTCCAACAGTGGTATTGACCTGAGCAAGTGCCACCCGTATGGATTTCATATTTTGATATTTTACTGCTTGAAATGGGCATTTGTCAAGTCTAGATACCAAAAGCTCTAACATGCAGTGCATACTTCAAGCGGAAATCCTGCTTCTTTCCAGTCTTTAATCCCCGCTTTATAATCCTCCACCCTTGAAAACCCCATCTTAGTCAACTTCTCTGCTGCCTGCGGCGACGCATTACACTCAGTGTTTGAACAATAGACTATAGTCTCCCTATCCTTATCCAGGTTATGTTTAGCTGTCTGCCGCTCGATATCATCTAAAGGCATACATATTGCTCCCTTTAGATGCTCCTTCTTACACGCATCGAGCGAACGCACATCTGCCAACACAAAATCCTCACCACTATCCATCTTCCGCCTCAATTCCTCTCTTGCGATAGTCCTGAACATACCTATCACCTCCAACTAAAGCATAACATACCCGATAAAATTTGTCAAGATTAAAAATAAAAAATTATTCCAACATCTCTTTAAACTTTATCGCGTCCTCATAGCAGGTAGCATTGTTAAAAAGCACATATATTGCGCTCACCTTATTTTCAAGGTCTTTACACTTCTTTAGCAATTCTCCTAACTCTTTTTTAGAAAATTGATAATTATACATTGAGGGGCTGCCAAATCCATGAAGACGAAAATATGCAAGTCTCTCTTTGCCGAAAAATAAAGACTCATTTCTAAATGGGTCAACGCAGTGTATTATATTAAATTCTTTGCACAGGTCTAAAATATTTTTGGGCTCATCATACCAACTGCCGCGTGGCTCCCAGACAAATGTCAACCCCTCTCTTTTGACTTTCTTAAAAAACCTTCTCATCCGATTTATATTCTCATCACTTGCCTTAAAACCTGCGGGGCTCTGGAATAAAAGTAGTTTTGCCTTAAGGGCCTTACAGACTTCTTTGGTCTGTTCATACGCTGAAAATGAGACCTCGCTGAATCTCGCCTTATGCGTGATTAGCTGACTGCACTTTACTGTAAATTCAAAACCCTTATATTCTTTATCAACAAGGCTCCGCCAGTTTTGTGCAGTTGCCAGCCTCGGAATCCTGTAAAAAGTAGAATTTACCTCCACCATATTAAAGAGCCTTGCGTAGGCAACCAAGGTATGACTATAATCTTCTATATTAAAATCCTTAGGCCTCAGATAAGACCATCCACAACAGCCGACGATAATATTCATATTTGAAGCACTAAAATTTTTACGGGTCCTGCCATTGAACAGCCCAAGGGCGCCCGTTCAATGTCACCCATAAAAATTTGCTTGTGCAAATCTGCTGAATTAGAACTCTACTTATACAACCTTCATTATTTCTTCCAAAGGTTTTGTATGTTTTTTAGGTACAGGGGGCCTCTTAGGAAATCCAATCGGCACCAGGGCAAGAAGTTCATCTGGCGGCTTTATATCTAAAATCGCCTCAAGTGAGGTCTTTGCGATAAGCGGCCCTGTCATCCAGCAGGCGCCAAGGCCTAACGAGGCAGCTGCTAAAAGCATATTCTCTATTGCTGCTGCAACTGACTGAATCCCAGCCGTAGAGGTATAAATAGAATTTTTGTCATATCTTTTAAGGAGCCTTGCTGTCAGAGAATCGTATGGTTTCATCACACAAGCTACTACAACAGGCGCCTCTGAAAAGAAAGTGAAATATTTACCGTGAGAAATAAAATTTTTCTTTGCAGTATTAGATTCCATATTTGAGGCAAGTTCTTCAATCCTATCCGCCACTGCCTTCTTTAGTTTCTCTTTTATATCATTATTCTTTACTATGATAAAATACCAGTTCTGCTGGTTTGAACCACTTGGAGCTAATGAAGCCGCTTCTATAACTGAATCTATTATATTATCAGGGATTAGCCGCTTAGAAAATTCTCTTACAGAACGCCTTATCCTTAAAACCTTCCAGAAATCCATAATTTTAATCAGACAATTCTTTAAGGGTTTTATTCAATATCCTATCCACAGACTCCCGCAACTCTATCCAAACTTCCTTTAGGTTACATTCATAGAGATGCTTGCAGCGCTTCTTTTTAGCAGTGTCCTTACATATAATCTTAAAGGTGTCCCCTTCGAGCGCAACTATGATATCCTTTACAGTAATCTTCGAAGGGTTCTTTGCCAGTCTATAACCGCCTTTAGCGCCGCGAACGCTCTCAACAATTCCTGAGCGCCTCAATTTTATAAGCAGTTGTTCAACATAGGATTTTGGCAAAGATTCCTTCTTAGATATCTCTGCGATAGAAATAGGGTGCGATTTAGCTGTATCTTTAATATACAATACACACCTCAAACCATATTCACCCTGTGTAGTTATCCTCATATTAACTAGAGATCTCTGGAAAAAGCTGTTTACACCGCCAAAACGCAAAATATCCGCAAAAACGCAAAATTTTTCTCGCCAATGAATTTTTTGCGCCTTTGCGGGTTTTTGCGATTTTGCGGTGTCAAAGAGGGATTTTCAGGCTTCATCCAAAAAATCTGCCGATTATCGCCAATATAAGCACCCCACTCAAAAAGACAAAAGTATTCTTTATATTACTTACCTTGTGAGTCTCTGGAATGAGATCTGCAGTAGCAATATAAATAAAAGAACCTGCAGCAAGTGAAAGCAATGCCCCGAGGATGACTCCTGAAATATTCTTTAGAAGGACATAAGAAATCAGTGCCCCTATCGGTGTTGCTATTGCCACAAGAATAGAATAAAATATCAACTTCCTTCGCTCTGTTTTAGTATATATAAGGATTCCAGTTGTAGTAATGCCTTCAGGAAATTCATGTAGTAATACTGCCAGGGTAGTGACTAGACCTATCCCCGCACTTATCTCAAAACCTACTACTATCGCTACCCCATCTAAGAATGAATGGAATGCCAACCCTATTATTGAAATAACGCCAAGCCTGTGTATTTCACATTCCTGGTCATGACAGGGATGAAGGCTTATAATATTCTGGATAAGATAGAATAATAATATACCTGCTAAAACCCATATCGGTGCAGGATTGCAGAGCCTGATGGACTCTGGCAACATATGCACAAACGCAGCAGCAAGCATACTGCCGGCGGCGAAGCTTATAATATAGTGGGCATTCCGCCTCGACCATTCCTCTTTATATAAAATGAAAAACGTCCCGAGAATAGTTGCAAAACCAGCTAAACTGCTGTAGAATATTATAGTGAATAATTTCATCAAATGAGCACGTGACTTACGAGCACCCAACAGGTGCGAGTAAGTCACTGTGCGAATTTGACCCTTGACATTTTGTATAGGTAAATTTACATTAAGGTAATTTTCCGATTAAAAATGTCAAGGGTAAGTTCGGACATATAAGTTATGTCGCCTATTTGTAAACTCAGGCTCCATAACTTATGTCCTCACTAATTTTAACATACTTTTAATATTTAAACAATATGATTAAAACTATAACTTTAAGTCTAATATTAATCCTCACCATTTTAAGTCCTTCATTTGCAGATGAAGTAAAAGAGGAAGATAAAAACCAAGACGGAAAACCTGACTTCTGGATGTATCTTAAAGACGACGGGAGACCTGAGAAGATAGAATCAGACAGAGACTACGATGGAAAGATCGACCTCTGGATTTTCTATAAAGGGGGAGGAAAAAGGGCGCTCCTTGTAGACCTAAATTTTGATGGCAGGCCAGATATGACCTCGAGGTATGAATTTGGTCAGCGCGTAGGCTGGGAGATTGACAATGACTATGATGGGAAGATTGACCAGAGAAATACCTATGAGGCTGGCAGGCTTGTAAAGATGGAACGAGATACTAATGGGGATGGGGTATTGGAAATAATATTTGACCGAAGCCAATCGCAGCTAAAACAAAAAATTATCGAAAAGAAACCTTAACATACACCTTTGAGCCAATCCTGGCGGAGAAGGATTCCTTTGCACTCCCTTGGTTTATTGCAATCTCCAGATAGGAAAAACTGTCCCATATAGCAAGTGGTGAGTTTCTGTCCCGCTCTGAATAAGAACCAGAGATTGTATCCAATAAAATACCTTTAAACTCAATCACAAAGTCTCTTTTGCCAACAAAATCATTAAAGTTTTCCTTTCTTATATTTGTTACAAGATTTCCAAACCTATCAATATAGATGACCTCACCTATCAAGAGATCTTTTTCAAATCTGACCTCTGGAAGTTCTAAGTTTTTAATCTTTTTTATTGGCCTTCCAAAATCTCCAATCCTTCTGCCAAGAGAAAAATAGGCTGCTACTGGAGCAAATATGTCTCTTCCATGGAAGGTATCTGAAACAGGTTTCAAAAAGAATCTTTTATTTGTAAGATGAATAATTTTTTTAACCTTCTCGTCCTTTAAGGCGAGGCTCAAAATACCATTGTCAGGCGCTATAAAGAAATAATCTCCTGCCTTTACTAAAATCGGCCTCCTTTCAGAGCCTACGCCTGGGTCTACAACTGCCATATGGATGGCCCCTTTTGGAAAGAATTTAAAAGAATTTGCTAATAGAATTGCGCCTTCAAGGATATCCTGAGGATTGATATTATGGGAAATGTCAACTATCTGTATTTTAGGGTTTATTCTTAGCATCACCCCTTTTATAACGCCCGCAAAATTGTCATTTAAACCAAAATCTGTTAAAAGGGTTATTATTGCCATCAATAAAAACTCGGCTCAATGCAGAATACCCTATATTTAAAAAATCCACTCATCCCTCCGCGAATAAAAGAGAGGTTTGTCATATAGAGCATCTTGCACCAGGTAAGGATATTTTTTTTGGGCTCCATATAGAAGCACCACCTAAAGGTCTTGTATGTAAAATAGCTAGCCAAGAAAAATGCAATTAGGCTAAATAGCTTGAGATTTAAAATTAAACCTAATAAAAATAGAAACCAAAAGATATGCATCATATGTAGATTTCCTAAATAGATAAATCCTCTAATTGGAAATGGGAATTTTATCCTCGGCTTCTTCTTCAAAAACTGCAAAACAATCTCAAAGACCTTAGGCGAATATTTATTTATCAAAGGCGCATGCGCTGCCCCATATGTAACCCAGACCCGCTTCAGCGCACCAAATTCTGCCCTATGCATATGATTTACCTTTGCCTTTGGCGCAAAGTATAGCCTGTAGCCTGCTTTCTGTATCTGATGAGAAAGGTCTACATCTTCCCCTGTTGGATGAGTCCAGAAGCGCGCATTTGCTTTTTCAATTGCGCTCCTTCTATATGCTACATTTGCAGTTATGAAAAAATATGCGCGGTGGCCTGCTATCTGGGTTGGCGAGAGGTCTGAAAGCTTTGGAAAATACCCTTCACCTATAAATCCGTATCTCGGCGAGACCATATTGAATCTAAAATGCTGGCACCAGAGTTCTGTGAGATTCTTTGGGTCTACTCTGAGTGTGAAAATCTCCCCGCCTACTGCCCCAATATTTGGGTCTATTTTAAATTTTTCTAAAATCTCTGTAATCCACTCTTCACAAGGCGCGCAATCGCCATCTGTAAAGAATAAAAATTCACCCTTTGCAACTTCAAGCGCCTTATTTCTTGCAAATCCTGGTGAAGGACAATTTGGGACCTCTGTAAGTCTGATAAAAGGATATTCTCTTTGCCATTTTTTTATAACCTCAAGTGTCTTGTCAGTGCTCCCGCCATCTACTATCAAAATCTCCATTTTGTCTCTGGGATATTTGACAGCGAGTAGATATTCAAATGTCTTATCTAAAGTCCTCTCAGCATTTCTAACAGGGACAATTATTGAAACAAAAGGAAGCCCTTGCATAAATTACTCCTTTTAATTCTAAAGGTCTCTTAGAGGACAATACCTGCACTTTGGATTCTTCTTTGTGCAATACTCTTTTCCAAGTCTTACAAAGAGCGCATGGTATTCATTAAAAAGCCTCGTGCTTTTCGGAAGATTCTTCATAAAT
>JBBIOC010000051.1:0-9531 GCA_037443585.1 Candidatus Omnitrophota bacterium | reverse complement strand
AAGACAAATATTAAAATGACAAGTTCGTTATTGGGTTGCTTGGGTTATTGAGTTACTTGTGTTATTGAGTTGAAAACTCAAACTCAATAACCCTATAACCCAAGTAACCCTATAACAAAATATGATAATACTTGTTCTAAATAGTGGTAGTTCTTCTATAAAATATCAGCTCTTTGACATAGATAGGAAGAAAGAAAAGGTGATTGATAAGGGGAAGGTTGACCGCATAGGAGATATTGTCCCAACGCATAAGAAGGCACTGAAGATAATCCTTGGAAAAATCTCTACGAAGATTGATGCAGTCGGGCATAGGGTTGTGCATGGTGGAGCTAAATTCACTGAATCAGTCCTGATAGACTCAAAAGTAATAAAGGCTGTCGAAGAGTTTAGCGAATTAGCACCTCTGCATAATCCGCCTGGTCTTATGACAATAAAAGAAGCGATGAGGATTTTAAAAGGGGTGCCTCAAGTAGCAGTCTTTGATACTGCCTTTCATCAGACTATGCCTGAATATGCATATCTCTACGCCATTCCTTACAGGCTTTATCTAAGATATGGCATTAGGCGCTATGGTTTTCATGGCACAAGTCACAGGTTTGTGGCCCAAGAAGCAGCAAAACTTTTAAAAAAATCCTTTGGCTCCATTAGCCTCATAACCTGCCATTTGGGCAATGGATGTAGTATTACTGCAATAAAAAAAGGCAAGGTAGTTGATACAAGTATGGGTTTTACGCCTTTAGAAGGGCTTGTAATGGGAACACGCTCTGGCGATATTGACCCTGCAATCATACCATATATTATGGAGAAAGAAGGGCTAAAAGCGGATGAGGTCTTAGAATTATTGAATAAAGAAAGCGGCCTTTTAGGAATATCCGGGATAAGTAATGATGTGAGGGATTTAATTAGAAAGAAGAATAAAAATAGTCGCGCGAGGCTCGCTCTAAATATCTTTGTTTACAGAGTAAAAAAATATATCAGCGCTTACATCGGTATAATTGGAAAGGTGGATGCAATTATATTTACAGGTGGCATCGGCGAAAATCAGCCTTGGGTAAGAGAAGAGATTTGTAGAGATTTGATTGATTCAAAAACAAAGATCCTTGTGATACCTACCAATGAAGAATTGATGATTGCAAGGGACACGTATTTAATAAGCAGACGACTTACGGAGCGTAAGCGACGTAAGTCGTAGGCCGAAGGCCGTCTGCGAATTAAATCCTTGACATTTTTTGATAAGAAAATTTCAGGAAAAATGTCAAGGATCAAATTCGGACATATCACTTAGCTCGCCCCGAAGGGCTCGCAAAGTGATGTCCTCATTTGATGAGAATTTATGCCAGTAAGATTCCTCCAGAGGGCCTGGTTTTAGCACATACCTACAAGCCAGCTGAGCTTGAATTGGGCGCTGAAGGAATGGAATTCATAAAGCCAGTAAAGGCAGATGCAAAGGTCCAAAAGACTGGAAATGAGGTCTTTATAGATTTGGAATTGAGGGCGCCAGTAGGTTATACCTGTGCAAGATGTTTAGCTAAATTTGAAGGCGAGATATTTAAAAAATTAGACTTGTATTATAAGGCAAAACCAGATGATATCATTGATATAACTGATGAGTTAAGGCAGGAGATAATCATTGATTATCCAATGAAGGTTTTGTGTAAAGAGGATTGTGAAGGGCTCTGTCCGAATTGCGGACAGAATCTGAATGTAGGAAAGTGCGATTGCGCATAGGGGGTTACGATGCCGCTACCGAAACGACGACACTCAAAATCAAGAGGGGCTAAACGAAGAGGTGCACAGCACCTAACAGTACCGAACCTTTCTATATGTCCTAATTGCAAGGCGCCTAAATTAGCCCACAGGGTATGTCCTGTATGTGGATTTTATAAAGGCAGACAGGTGCTGGTAATAGAAGAGGAGAAGAAAGAGAAGCAATGAGAATCGCAGTAGATGCAATGGGCGGGGATAAAGCCCCTTCAGTTGTTGCGGAGGGTGCGCTACTGGCAGCAAAGGAGTATGGATATAGAATAGTCCTTGTTGGCCAGAAGGAAGCGATTGAAAAGGAGTTCTCTAAATATAAAAAGAATTTGAGGGATATCTCTATTCATCATGCCTCAGAGGTAGTTGAGATGGGCGAATCCCCAGCGGTTACTATTAGAAAGAAGAAGGACTCATCTATAAATGTTATGATTGAGCTTGCCCGCGCAAGAGAGGTTGATGCAGTAGTAAGCGCAGGAAATACAGGTGCGGTTGTATGTGCTGCAACTTTAGGCTTGGGACTTTTACAAGGCATTGAACGGCCAGGTATAGGAGTAATAATGCCAAATCTAAAAGGCGCGGGTATCCTTATAGATGCAGGCGCAAATATTGACGCAAAACCTCAACACTTATTGCAATATGGCATTATGGGCGAGGCATATGCAAGATATATTCTAAATATAGAGTCCCCGAAGGTTGGACTGCTAAATATTGGAGAAGAGGAGACAAAGGGGACAGATTTCGTAAAGGAGTCTTTCAGACTCCTGAGTGAATCAGACCTAAATTTTATTGGCAATATAGAAGGCAAGGATATATTTACTGGTGAATGTGACGTAATAGTATGCGATGGCTTTATCGGGAATGTAGCATTGAAAGTATCAGAGAGCCTTGCAGAGACTGTTGGCAAATTATTAAAGAGGGAGCTAAATAGGGGGTTTCTGCCAAGGCTTTCAGCAATCTTTGGGCATCGTGTATTTAAATCGATTAGAAAAGAGATGGACTATGCAGAGTATGGCGGCGCATTGCTTTTAGGGATTGATGGTGTTTGTATAATAGCACACGGCTCATCCACAGCAAAGGCGATTAAGAATGCAATAAGGGTTGCTGCAGAAGAGGTGGAGCAGAATGTGAATGAGCGTATAATTACAGCAATATTACCCAAGGAAAACGAGATAGGTCAGGCATAAAAAATGAGAGACGTTGGAATAATAGGCTTAGGAAAATATCTTCCTCCTAAAAGTTTGACAAATAAAGACCTTGAGAAGATGGTGGATACAACTGATGAGTGGATTATAACAAGGACTGGTATAAAGGAGCGCAGGATAGCGCCAAAAGATGTTGCATGCAGTGATTTAGCTACAGAGGCTGCGAGGTCAGCCTTAAAGGATGCGAATCTAAAGCCAGAAGAGCTGGGTCTGATAATCGTTGCTACAATAACTAGCGATATGCAGTTTCCCTCTACGAGCTGTCTTTTGCAGAAAAAACTTGGCGCAAAGAATGCCTGCTGCTTCGATATCAGCGCTGCCTGTACAGGTTTTATCTACGCCCTTGTAACGGCAAAACAGTTCATATCAAGCGGCGCCTATAAAAATGTGCTTGTTGTAGGCGCTGAGAAACTTACAGGTATGGTTGACTGGAAGGATAGAAGTACGTGTGTGTTATTCGGGGATGGCGCAGGCGCCTGTATACTTGCCCCGAGTGGTCAAAGAAAGCTCGTTTCAGAATACCTGGCTTCGGATGGCGAAGGGAGCGATTTACTAAAGGTTCCGGCAGGTGGCAGCCTTTTGCCCACTTCTTTTGAAACAGTGAAAAATAGGCTGCATTTTTTACAGATGCAGGGGAATGAGGTCTTTAAGATTGCAGTCAAGGTTATGGCTGAGGCAGCAGATATGGCAATAAAAAGGGCGGGTCTTGAATGCAGGGATATAAAACTGCTCATTCCCCATCAAGCAAACCTTCGCATCTTGATGGCAGTGGCAAAGAAGATGGGCCTTTCAGAAGATAGGCTATTTTTAAATGTTGAAAAATACGGGAATATGTCTGCAGCTTCTACTGCGGTCGCTCTATGCGAGGCATATGAGGAGAACAGGGTGAAGCAGGGGGAATATGTAGTATTGGTAGCGTTTGGAAGTGGACTGACATGGGGAGCATGCGTGATAAAGTGGTAACAATTTAACAATATAACAATAGAACAATTAAAGATAGAACAAGATTGCTAAATTGTTAAATTGCTAAATTGTTTAATTTTTTGATATGTTAAATGTTTCCTATCTGTTTCCAGGCCAGGGTGCGCAGTATGTAGGAATGGGTAAAGACTTATATGATAATAGCCCTGAGGCTAAAAGAATCTTTGACATTGCAGAAGAGACACTTAAGCTTGATATAAAGAGATTATGTTTTGAAGGCCCTGAAGAAGAGCTTACAAGGACTCAGAATAGTCAGGTTGCGATTGTGGTTGTAAGCATTGCTGCTTTACGTTCATTAGAAGTTAAGATATCTAAGTGCGAAGCTGCTGCTGGTCTTAGCTTAGGAGAAATCTCTGCCCTTGTTGCCTGCGGTAGCATTGACTTTAAGGATGCTATTCTATTTGTCAAGAAAAGGGCAGATTATATGGAAGAGGCTTCTTTGAGACACCCTGGAAAGATGGCAAGTATATTAGGGCTTTCTTATGAAGAGGTGGATGGGATTTGTAAAGAAAGTGGTGCTGAGATAGCAAACCTGAATTGTCCTGGCCAGACTGTAATTTCTGGCCCCGAAGAAACAATAGAAAGGGCGGTCTCTTTGGCAGAAAAAAGAGGGGCAAAAAAATCTATAATTTTAAATGTAAGCGGTGCATTTCATTCTTCTTTGATGAAAGAGGTAAGCCCTAAATTAGAAAAAGAGCTTGAAACTTTAAGCATAAAACCTCCTCAGATTCCATTTGTAAGCAGCGTTACTGCAGAGTTTACAGATTCGCCAGAGAAAATAAGGGAGAATCTCGTTAAGCAGTTGCAGAGGAAGGTTTTGTGGGAATCTGCTATAAGGGAGATTTTAAAAAGAGGAATAAAGATATTTTTAGAGGTTGGGCCGGGAAAGGTGCTAAAAGGTTTATTGAGACGTATAGAGCCTGCAGCAGAGGTTTATAATACAGAGAACATCGAAGATATCAAAAACGTTACATTTCTGTCACTGTCAAAAATGTAAACTTTTTTAGACTATGAAACGGCGAGTTGTTATAACAGGCATAGGTGTAATTGCCCCGAACGGGGTCGGCAAAGAGCCGTTCTGGAGCGCTTTGAGACAAGGCCAATCTGGTATAAAACGTATCACACGTTTTGACCCATCGCCATTTCCTACTCAATTCGCAGGCGAGATTACAGACTTTAATCCATTAGAATTTATATCCCCTAAACAGCTCAAGCGTATGGACAGAACATCCCATTTAGCAGTCAGTGCTGCAAAGATGGCTGTTCAGGATGCAAATCTTAAGATTGATAATGAAGATTCTGAGCGCATAGGTGTTATGATTGGTACAGCAATGGCAGGACATGGACATATATTAGAGCAGCACGATGTATATATTCAGAAAGGCCCATTAAAGATAGATACCTTTACAGCAATAGCCTCTTTTCCTGACGCACCTTCAAGCCAGATCTCCATTGAGCTTGGCATCCATGGTCCAAGTTTTTCCCTTGCAACTGCCTGTTCTTCTGCTTCTGATGCGATAGGCTACGCCTTCAATGCTATTAGAAACAGGGAATTGGATGTTATAATAATGGGTGGGGCTGATACGGCTATCTTTCCACCTATATTGAGTGCCTTCTGTGTTCTGCGTGCACTTTCGAGGAGAAATGACCAACCCCAGAGGGCCTCAAGGCCTTTTGATAGACTCAGAGATGGGTTTGTTTTGGGGGAAGGCTCTGGGATTTTAATCTTAGAAGACTTAGAACATGCCTTAAAAAGAAATGCACAAGTTTATGCTGAAATCTTGGGCTTTGGTATGACATGCGACGCCTATCATATGACAAAACCAGAGCCTTCTGGCAAACAGGCGATAAGGGCCTTGAATCTGGCCATATTAGATGCAGGGATAAAAAAAGAGGATGTGGATTATGTTAATGCCCATGGCACCTCAACCCCTTTAAATGACCGAAATGAAACATATGTCTTAAAACAGGTCTTTGGAGAACATGCAAAGAGATTGCAAGTAAGCGCAACAAAGTCAATGATTGGCCATCTGATCGGTGCAGCTGGGAGCGTTGAGTTAATTGCTTCGCTACTCTCTTTTAAAGAAGACATCATCCCGCCCACGATAAATTATGAGAACCCTGACCCAGAATGCGACCTGGACTATGTTCCAAATGTGGCGCGAGAGGCGAAGGTGGATGTGATACTGAAGAATTCATTTGGATTCGGGGGCAAGAATTCAGCATTGATAATAAGAAGATTTGAAGGGTCTTAGGAGGGTTAATTATGTGTGAATCAGTTTTAGAAGGCAAGACAGCACTCATCACTGGGGGCGCCAGAGGGATTGGCAGAGAGATTGTATTAAAGTTTGCTAAAGAAGGCGCAAATATTGCGCTATGTGATATAAATCTGCAGCAGGCAGAAGAGACTGCTAAAGAGGTCAAGGACTTAGGCAGGGAGGCTATTGCTTTTGGCGTGGATGTCGCAGATTCAAAAGTGGTTCAAGAAATGGTAGATAAAATCCTTGACAAATTTGGCAAAATAGATATACTTATTAACAATGCAGGCATAACCAGAGACGCTCTTTTGATAAGGATGTCTGAGCAAGACTGGGATAGTGTAATCTCAGTCAACCTTAAAGGCACATTTAATTGCACAAAGGCAGTTGCAAAGGTTATGCTAAAGGCGCGCTCAGGCAGGATTGTAAATATTGCATCTATTATAGGCTTGATGGGCAATGCGGGCCAGGCAAATTATTCTGCATCTAAGGCAGGTATAATTGGGCTTACAAAGAGCGTGGCCAAAGAGCTGGCGCCGCGCGGCATAAATGTGAATGCAATAGCGCCTGGTTTTATCCAGACAGATATGACAGCGAGACTGCCTGAGGATATAAGAAACAGGATGCTCTCTGAGATTCCACTTGGGAGATTTGGCGGGCCAGAAGATGTGGCAAGGTTGGCGCTATTTCTTTCAAGTGAGAACTCTTCATATATAACAGGACAAGTGATACAGGTTGATGGTGGAATGCTGATGTAGACTTTTAAATTGTTAAACTGTTAAATTGTCAAGAAGCAATTTAACAATATAGCAGTTTAACAATTCAATAATAAGGAGGGGACGAAATGGCAGTAGCAGATAAAATTCGGTCAATAATTGCAGAACAGTTAGGTGTAAAGCAGGAAGAGGTTACTCCAGAGGCATCCTTTATAGATGACCTTGGCGCAGATTCGCTTGATACTGTGGAGCTTGTGATGGCATTAGAAGAGGAATTTGGTATCGAAATCCCTGACGAGGATGCTGAGAAGATTACAACTGTCGGGGATGCGATTAAATATATAGAAGAGAAGGCAACTGCAAAGAAGCAACAATAATATTTAATTCAAGTAACACTTAACAGAGGTTGGGCTTGACTTTAGTCAAGTCCAGCCTCTATTTTATATTTAGCCAATGAAAGAAAGAAGGGTAGTTGTTACAGGATTGGGCGTAATTTCTCCAGTCGGAAATAATAAGGAGGATTTTTGGTCCGCACTTATCAGCGGCCAAAGTGGCATCCGTAGAATTACAGCCTTTGATGCTTCAGATTATGATTCTCAGATAGCAGGTGAGGTAAAAGACTTTGACCCAACGCGTTTAATCCCACCAAAAGAACTCAAGCGTATGGAGAAGTTTGTTCAATTTGCTTTCTGTGCTACTAAGGAGGCTCTAAAAGACTCTAATCTAGACCTTTCTAAGGAAGACCCATTTAGAGTAGGTGTCTTGATAGGTTCTGGTATAGGGAGCCTAAGGATTATAGAAGAACAGCATAAGATACTTTTAGAAAGAGGGCCTTCTCGTTTGACCCCATTTTTAATACCAATGTTGATTGTAAATATGGCGCCCGGGCATATCTCAATCCTTTTGGGTGTAAAAGGTCCAAACTCCTGCGTTGCCACAGCATGCGCATCAGGAAGCCATGCAATAGGTGATGCCTTCAAGATAATCCAAAGAGGCGATGCAGATATTATGATTGCTGGCGGGACAGAGAGTTGTATTGTTCCTATGGGCGTGGGCGGTTTTTGCGCCTTAAAGGCGCTCTCAAAGAGAAATAATGAACCTGAAAGGGCGAGTCGGCCATTTGATAGAGACAGGGATGGTTTTGTTATGGCAGAGGGCGCAGGGATTGTGATTTTAGAGGAATTAGACCATGCCAAAAAAAGAGGAACAAAAATATATGCAGAGGTGGCAGGTTATGGAATGAGCGGAGACGCCTATCATATGACAGCGCCAGACCCTGAAGGCGACGGCCCTGCAAAGTGTATGGAATCAGCGCTGAAGGATGCTAAACTAAGACCAGAAGATGTAAATTATATAAATGCTCATGGGACATCTACTCAGTTAAATGATAAGGTTGAAACCTTGGCTATAAAGAAAATATTCGGCAATTATGCTAAAAAAGTAGCAGTCTCTTCAACTAAGTCTATGACAGGCCATCTATTGGGCGCCGCAGGCGGAGTTGAATTTATAGCCTGCTGCCTTGCTATAGAAAGAAATATAATCCCACCAACAATAAACTATGAAAACCCTGACCCAGACTGCGACCTGGACTATGTGCCGAATAAAGCAAGACAGGCAAAGGTCGATGTCTGCCTCTCCAATTCCTTAGGCTTCGGCGGCCACAACGCCACTTTAGCCCTACGCAGGTTTAAATAATTTTTATTTTTTACTAAAAATTTTCTTGCCACTAAAAGATTTTATTGATAAGATAAAACCTATGATTAATAAATTGAGGATTATTCCATTTTATACTGGATTCAGAACCCTTGAAGAGGCCTTGAAGGATAAAAGGGCAGAGGGTTTACTTTGGCTTGAGATATTGTTTAATGATGATATAGACTGGAGAGAGTTAGACTTAAGTGTGATAAAAGAGTCATATAAAAAGGCATGTCTGTGGTATGAGAACTTTAGAACATTGATAGATAGTTATATAAAGAGAAAACCATTGAAGGGCAAAAAAGGTAAGGTTGATTTAAAAGAATATCGCAGATTTCTGGAGGTATTAAACTTTGTCTCAACTTAAAAGCAAAGATATAATAAATGTCTTAAAAGAATTTACTATAAAAAAGAATCTGTCTTTAGAGATTATTCTTGTAGGTGCTTTGGCACTTTATTATTACGGTTTAAAGGAACGAATCACAGTTGATCTGGATGCAGAGGTGCAAGGGGAGATTGATATCCTGCATGAATTTTTGAAATCAAAAGGGATACCCTCTGATATTGGAAATGATATGTCCCGGTGGTCAATAGTAGCAATGCCACCTGGATATAGGCAAAGGGCCAAAACAATTTACAAAGACAAGAGACTCAAAATAAAGATTCTCCACCCAGTTGACTTTATTATAGCCAAGCTGAGAAGATGTATGGAGCAGGATTTAGAGGATGCCTTGTTTGTGGTTAAAAAATTTAAAATTCTTCCTGAAGAGATAGAAGCCTTAGCTCAAAAAGCTATTGAGGCCTCACCTAGAGACACCGCCCTTTTTATCTTTCAAAAAAATTTGAAAATCTTTATCAAGAAAATAGCCCAATCGTCACATTAGCCATTAAAAGATTTATAAAATAGCCTTTTTATAATTT
>JBBIOC010000050.1:8079-9608 GCA_037443585.1 Candidatus Omnitrophota bacterium | reverse complement strand
CTATTCGCCTGCCAATATTGATCTCCCTATCGGTATCAATAAAGATGATATCCTGACGGCCAGTTGCGACATTGTATTCTGTAGCGCAACCAGAAACACAGATTACACAGATTAAAGATATGGGTAAAAGCAATCTCTTCACAGATTATACAGATTTATATTTTAAATATAAACTAAAATAAGGGAATCGTCAATAAAAAACTATCTCAGGATTAAAAGAATTGAAGCGAGGAAGAAAAATAAGAAGGCGGTGCCAAGTTTTACCCCTTTTATATGCCTCTCCACAAACCTTGCAAACTGAACAGAGGTTGTACCGAAAAGGGCAAGACAAAAGACAATCAAAAGGGGTATGATAAAGGCGAGGTTATAATAAATAAGATAAAGAAATCCTAAACCTTTAAGGTCTGTCATTCTTGTTACAAATGCAATAGTTGGCAGATAGACCTGACCTGTGCATATAGACTCTAAAATAGAGATGAGAAAACCTGTTAATAGACCTAATGACAAGAGTTTAAAGAGAGACTTTTTAAGCCCTTCTCTATTCCTGAAATCCTTTCCTATAACTGAATGGATAGTTGCCTTTATAGATTGCGGGAGCTTTAAAAATGCTGATGTCGGGTCTTTTGTCTTTTTAATCTTATAATAATCGTATAAGTTTAAAATCCCCAGCAGGATTGCAAAGAGGGCTATTATTATATTTAGCGTCAGGGCAATGGATGAAAAGGCGCGCAGGGACCTCATAGCCTTAAAGATTCCAAGTCCTAACAAAAGATAGGTTATAAAGACTGCGGATGCAAAGGAGCTGCCTGCCCATATCACCTCGCTCCTACGATAGCCCATAAATCCTAAAAATGAGATAAAAAAGACCAATGTTGTAAATGCACAGGGGTTTATGCCATCCAAAAGGCCTGCAATGCCAACTGTATAGAATGAAAATCTCTTAAAACGCTCCAGGATTAATGAGCCAGGCGGCTGGTATGGCTCAGGGCTTATGGGTGTATCAAAATTACCAGAGGCAAGAGTCTTCTCTAACATCTTGTCGAGATTCAATCGTATCTGTTTTGAGCCTATAAGTGCGTATCTTGCAAAAAAGACCTCTGGCACAATCCCACCCCTTACATTATAAATCTTCTCAAGCCTCATCATCCTCTCATATGTCGCTGGGTTCGTTGTATCAAGGTATTCAATATTTATTCTGTCTTTATATTTTTCTTCTATTGCGGCTAAAACAGTGCGGCTGATATTTATACATTCCTTGCAGTCAGGGCTCTGAAAGATATATACATTGAGTTTGGATTCGGAAGTTCTTTTGGCCTTTGCCTGAGGCCCTACTTTAACGCTTTTTACCAGCGCCTCTATCTCTTTGTTGCCTTCATATCTTTCGTCTAAAACTGTTGACTGCCAGGTATAAGAGGCAATCTCTTTGTTTTCGTTTATCTCTAAGTCCAGCCTCCCAATGCGCCTTGACTTATACGTTGTAGGCATAATTATGGTATCTTTAATCTTAACGGGCTCCTGATTATCCGTAT
>JBBIOC010000050.1:0-8068 GCA_037443585.1 Candidatus Omnitrophota bacterium | reverse complement strand
CACTTAAAATTATATCAATACCTTCAACTGAATTTGCAAGTTCTAAAGAATAGGGGAGTCCTATGTGCCCCAGCACTACTATAATATCAGAATTCTTCTTTAAATCTGAAAGATTCCTTAAAACAGCTTCTTTGCTTTTCTTTATATCCAACTCCTCATTTATTACATACCTTTCGTTTACAATGCCTAAGATTCCAACCCGAAGCCCATTCTTCATAACCTTAATTTTATAAGGCTTGAAAGGGCGTTCTTGAGTCTCTTTGCAAATGATATTTGCAGAGACAAGGTCAAAACCTATTCCTCTCCCCTTTTCTATAAAAAAATCCTTTCCTAAGACAAGGTCGCTCTCCCCAATATTCATAATGTCATATTTCATAATCCCCATTGCCTTAAGAGAGACCTCAGCGATTGAACGAAGCATATCATCGCTTAGATCAGGGGTTTTTAATGGGAGCACATCGCCAACATCGAGAAGCAGGATTTCTTCCTTCTCTTTGCGGACGCTGTCTATATAGACCGCCCTTCTCTCAAGCCCTCCAAAATCCTCCTTAGGGCAGTGGCAGTTTTCAATCTCGCCGCGGGTATCGCCTGAGAATACTATGGTAAGGGAACGGGTCTGGGCAAGGCTTGTTTTCAGGAAAGAAAGGCTGCTGAAAAATAAGATTACGAAAAATAATAACCTTTTCTTCATATCCCAAATTATATCATAAAAAATAAAGCGTTTCAAAAAAGAAACGCTTTATTTTTGATTATATGTAACAAATTTTGGTTACAAAACCTCTATTACCGGCACTGGTTTTGCATTTACAGTAACTACAAAACTGTCTGTAGAAGTGTTGCAAGCAGTATTAGAATCGTCCTTCACAGTCAACAATACCTTATATTGCCCAATATTTTTATACGAATGCGCGGCCTTGGCACCTTCTGCGGTTTCCCCATCTCCAAAATCCCAGAGGTAGGTGAGTTTATCCTGGTCCTCATCTAATGACTTAGATGCGTCAAATTCCAGCGCCTCATCTACGCAAGAGATTAGATTCGGACCTGCGACAGCGTAAGGCGGGGTATTTATCTTTACATATTGAACAGTGGTGCTCTGCGAACAATCGCTCTCTCTCCCGTCATCCACTACTAAAGTGGCTTTATATATGCCGCCTTTTGCAAAAGCATGCCTGACCTTATTGCCAGAACCGGTTGTGCCATCGCCAAAGGACCAGATAAAATTTAGTTTATCATTATCTGAATCTCCAGAACCAGTGCCATCAAAGGTTATCTCCTCTCCTATGCAACCTGCATCCAGAGTTTTAACCATTGCCTGCGGTTTGCTATTGACATCTACCAAAATCGCTTCAGATGCTGTAGCGCACTCAGTATCACTAGAATCATCTACAGTCAGGACTGCTTTGTATAGCCCGCCCTTTTTGTACCTATGAGATGCCTGCTTGCCGTCTTCTTTCTCTCCATCCCCAAAGTCCCATGAATACCTGACCAGGTCCCCATCCGGGTCATATGAATTTGAGGCATCAAATTTTGCTGTATCATCTAAGCAGATCTTTATGGACTCACCTGCTTTGGCAACAGGTGAGCGATTCAAGGAAATCTTTCTTGTAGCAATTGCCTTGTTGCAATTTGAGTTGCTATTATCAGTAACTATCAGAGAGGCCTTGTACTCACCACCTTTTTCGTATGTATGCCTTGCCACCTTGCCCTCTGCAGTTGAACCATCTCCAAAGTCCCATGCGTAATTTATAGGGTCTCCGTCAGGGTCTTTTGAATTAGAGCCATCAAACATAACTTCAAGGGGGAGGTTTGGATTTTTTTGACAAAGGGTAATGTCTTTTCCTGCATCTGCAATAGGCGGCGTATTGACAACGACGGTGCCTTTATCAATACCTGTATCACAGATTGTTCCTGAATCATCTATGACGCTCAAAACGATTTGATATCTACCTCCCTTTGTATAAGCGTGTGTAATCTTTTGTCCTTCCTCGGTCGTTCCATCCCCCATGTCCCACTTATAGGTCAATTTGTCTCCAGGTGTATCAGTAGACTTTGAACCATCCAGCACTATATCGTCTCCTGCGCAGACAAGTTCAGGGATAACCGCAACAGCGCAAGGCGGGTCATTTACATTGACAACCTGTGTCGTAGTTGAGGTATTACATTCTGCCTCTGAGGAATCCTTTACAGTAAGGGTAATGGTGTATTTCCCTGCCTCTTTGTATGTATGCATTGCCCTCATCTGGTCATTCGTTGTCCCGTCGCCAAAATCCCACAGATAGGAAAGTTTCTGATTATCAGGGTCATAGGATTTTGAGGCATCAAAGGTAAAGGACTTGCAGGAAATCTTTGGCCCCAGCACAGGCTCTTCTTTGGGAGGCGCTGGTGCAGGTTTTGGAGGCGCAACCGGCTCTGCTAATCTCTTGCACACCTCTGCCCCTGGCCTGAAGTAGATAGGGAGCGTTTCCCGGTTTTCATCAGTAATATAAAAAGCCATATTTGCATTCTTCTGTGTATCCTTTGTAATCTCATAAATCCAGCATCTATCTATTTCACTGATTTGTACAGGCACATCTATCTTTGTTGAATTCCAGGAACCAGTGCCAGAACGATTGATGTCAAACGCCTCTGTTGGACCTATCAACTTAATCCAGCCGCCATCTTTATCTAGGTCATAATTATTCTCAATAAGCCTTGAGGTATTTCTGGGTATATAAGGATAGAGTTCCATCCTCGTACCCTTAATCTCAGAGAGCCGAATTGAAATTTCATAGGCAAATGCCTCTGAATTTTCAGGAGAGATTTCAATTGCAAATAGGTTGCTATCATCCCCGGAGAGCCCTTCAGCCACAATCTTAAAATATCTGGAACCTTCAAATAGTTCCCCATCTGTTACTTCAAATGGGCCAAATGTATATGTAGTAGCGTCGTATTCATCTTTGCTGAAAGTCTTTGAAGCCAAAAGATGGCCCCTGTCATACCTTTTAATCTGCTCAAAGGTCTTTCCTGCAATTGAGGTATAAGCATCTGTCCCGCCATAAATATTGAAACGGGTGCGGGTATTCCACTCGCCGCTCTTTTCATCATATGCACCACTGACATCCGGGTCATATATTGAGATCTTCACCTTCTCTTTAACAGCTTCAGGGACCTTTACAAAGATTATTTGAGGGGCTTTTCTGGCGCCATAAGAGGCCTTTCCATCTCTGCCAAAGACGTACATAAAATTAATATTTGAATTTGGGTCAGGTATTCTGTAAGCATATACTAAGGCAGGTATAATCAGGCAGGCGAGCAAAGAGAACAGGGAAAATATTTTTTTAGGCATTTAAACCTCCTTCTGGTTAATTAAATACTTTGAATATAGTATATAAAAATATTTAAAATTGTCAAGAAAAATCTAAAATTTTTAAAAGACGGGTCTTATTTAGGTAAGCTCGATGATTTCTACAGAAACTCTGATAATTCCATTGGAAAGGTCTGAAATCTGGGCAAAGGCACGCTTTGAAAGGTCAATTATTCTTCCCTCTCTTACTAAATCCTTTGCAGGCCCCCTGTCATTTACGCGCACATACACAACCCTTCCGTTTTCAAGGTTTGTAACCTTCAAAAATGCATTAAAAGGTATGTCCCATATAGCACAAGTGAAGAGATTATCATTGAAGATTTCCTTATTTGCAGTGGTTGAAAGAACCCCAGGGTCTTCTTTTGAATACCAGGAGGCCATTCCTAAAATAATTAGCCCATCCTCTAAAGGATGGGCTAAATTTTCGAGACTCTCAAAGGTTAATAATAAAATTGTTAATGTCAGTATGATGACTGCTACATACCTCACTGTAGTTTCGGCAACCCAGCCACCCTACACCCAGCGTCTGTATCTCTTAGACTTTTAGCTGAGTGTGGGGTCTGTTGGTTTTGCGCCCCCTGATTTCTCAGGGTTTGCCTTTTCGACCTACGTCCTCCTTATATTAAGTATACCATAAGATATAACAAATTCAAACCTTCGCGAAGCTTCAAACCTCAATTACAGAATCAGTTCCTCCAAACGGATTTGGTAATTTGGTTTTGCTATTCGGGTCATCCTTCCATTCTCCATCCACAACAAACTTATATCTATATCTACCTGGCCTTAAAATCAAATTCTTAACCCAATTTCCGTCCTCATTTCTTATCAACCTCGAACCTGGCTCAAGGAGCCAATTATTGAATTCTCCAACAAGATAAACTTCGTGTGCAGTGGGCGAATAATAGATGAACCTTTCCAGGTACTTCCTTACAATCTCCTCTTTTGAAATCAAGAACTCTTCCTTTAAAACCTCTTCTGCAAGCTGTTGATAATCCAAAGCGCCCCTCGAAAATTTAGCATGTTCAAAGACGCTTCTACCTAAGAATGCTGCCTCTCTAAGTTTGACGTTTAGCCTTATAATTGTTTCAAACAATGTGCCTTTAAATCTATCCCGTATCTCTTCTAAAATCCTCTTTGAAAAATTAGACCTTCTATCATATATAGTTATAAGCGACCTGGTCTTAAGTTTATGGCCGAGTTTTGATTCTACCAATTCCAGCAACTCTTTTAATTTTCCTACACCGCTTATTGAAAAGGAACTTGCCTCTACTGGGATTATTATCTCTCCACTTGCCCGCAATGCATTAAAAGTAAGAAAACCAAGACTTGGCGGACAATCAATAATTACAAAGTCATAAAATCCCTCGAGAGATGAGATAGACTGTGAAAGTCTAAGCGCAGCATCTTCCTGTCCTGCGAGGATTTGTTCCAAAGTGCTCAATAAGATGTGAGAGGGGGCAAGGTCTAAATTCTCTCTAAGAGTTAAGATTATATCAGCCAGACCAAAGACCCCGCTGCCTGTATCTATAAATGTATTATAGATTGTTCGAGATAGGCTCTCGGTTTTAATCCCAAGGCCTAAAGAGGCATGGGATTGCGGGTCTAAGTCTATTAGCAGGGTCTTTTGCCCTCTCTTTGCCAATGCAGCTGAGAGGTTTATTGCTGTAATAGTCTTTCCGCATCCACCCTTTTGATTTGCTATAGCTATGGTTCGCATAGACACCTCCTTCCTAACCGATTCAACCTACGCAGTTGAACCAATTGGTTCAACTGCGTAGGTTGAAAATAGGTCTTCGCTTTATATGTTTAAAACCAATACTAACAAAATTCCAAAGATAGAAAGCGCGATAAATGTAATTGCGATTAAAAATATGTTTCTTTTTGAATAAGGGTCTTTTGGGCCTTCTTTTGTCTTAAGTCTTGACAGATAAATATCGGCGAGGTTTTCTTTTGTATCTTTTTGCATCTAAACCTATAACAGTTCAGCAGCCAGAGAGGCAAGGCCGCTGCGCTCATTCTTGGTGAGCATAATATGGCCAAACATTGGCTGGCCTTTCATACGCTCTACTGTGTATGTCAAGCCATTTGAAGAGGCGTCCAGATACGGGTTATCTATCTGATAAGGGTCGCCTGTCAGGACCATCTTTGTATGGCTCCCCGCGCGACTTATTACAGTCTTTATCTCATGAGGCGTTAAGTTTTGCGCCTCATCTATTACAATAAATTGATTCGGTATGGACCTTCCCCTCATATATGTGAGGGCTTCAAGCTGCAACAAATCTGAATCTATCAGGCCCTCAATATCCTCTCTTCGTTTTCTAACTGCAAGTATATACTCCAGATTATCAAATATGGGATGCATCCAGTGAACAAGTTTCTCCTCTTTGGTCCCTGGCAGATATCCTATATCCCTGCCAATGGGTATAACAGGTCTTGAGACAAGCATACGTTTATACATATGTTCATCTATCGTCTTTTTAAGGCCAGCGGCAAGGGCAAGCAGGGTCTTCCCTGTGCCTGCCTTCCCCACTAGGGTCACAAGTTTTACATCGTCGTCCAACAAAAGGTCAAATGCGATTGTCTGTTCCTTATTTCTGGGCTTTATACCCCAGACCTCATAGATGTCTTGGCGAAGTGGTAAAAAAGATTTGTCTTCAGATTTATATTTGCACAGGGCTGACTGCCTCTGATCTTCTTTGGATTTTAGAATAATGAATTCATTTGGAAAAAATTGCTCTTTTGTCTCTAAACGTTTTTTTGAGCGAAGCAAATCAATGAATTCTGGGTCAACCAAATTCTCCCTCCAGCCAGTATATAGCCTATCAAAGTCAACCTTCTGTCTCTCAAAGTCCATTGACCTTATGCCTAATGCATCTGCCTTTATCCTCGCATTTATATCCTTTGAAACAAAGATAACTGTCTCGCCTTTTTGTTGGAGGGCATAGGCTACCATCAGTATCTTATTGTCCCGCTCTTGCGGGGCAAGAGCGTGCGAAACAAGCGGGGGCGGCTCCTGGACATCTATACATGTAATTATCCTCAAGGTTCCTCCGTTTTCGAGTGGAACGCCTTCGCCAAGCCTACCACGCTCCCTGAGCTCGTCCAGAGCCCTTATAGCTGCCCTCGCGTTTCTTCCTTTTTCATCATTATCCTTCTTGAATATATCCAGTTCTTCAATGACCTCAATGGGAAGGACAACCTCATTGTCAGCAAAGGCGGTTATTGCAGCGGGGTTGTGCAGGAGGACGTTTGTGTCTAATACGAAAACCTTTCTCATTACAATAAGTATACTTGAAATTTATTCAATTGAAAAGATTTTTTAAACGCGGATATACGCAGATTACACGCGGATGCACGCGGATTTATCATTGTATATCCGCGAAAATCCGCGTGAAATCCGCGATAATCCGCGTCTACACAGACCACTGCCTTGCTTCATAATCCTCAGTAGGCACGTTTATCTTAATGCAACCAGACCTTGGGAACTTCTCTAAAATAACTCCACTCTTTTCAATAAATAGGCATAACCTGAAATCTCCTCCCAAAGTTACTTCTATATCCTGAAGGCCGATTGCAATTTCGAGGATTCGGTCAAAAGCAAAGATGGCAGACGACGCAGGCTTTCCTTTAAAAGATACAGACGCAATATTTGACCTTGAAAGCAAAATCTCTATATTGTAGAGCGAGGGTGTCTCAATTTTTATTATCAATCTCGTATTTGCTTCATTGATTAGCTCTTCTGTAAGGTGCATATCAATCCGCAGATATAGATTCTTTAAATCAAAACCATAATACATATCCTTTAAGAACCCTTCTGCTTGCTGCATAGTGCCGCCGCTTCTTAAAGCTTGAAAATGACCTGCCCCAAGCCATTCAAAATAATTTGTTATCTTTCCGTCAATAAATGGGGATAGGAATCGAATAGGTTGAGAAACGGGTTCGAGTTCTCTTGCTTTTATGGGGGATTCTAAATATTCAGGTGGGGTTGCTCCTATATTTTTATATATAGCTTTTAAATGTGACCTGAATAGCCTATCAAATTCATCACTAAAACTTGAAAAGTGTTCAGGGCCATACCACCAGTTCCAATCGCTTCCCTCTGCAATCAATAATTCTCTTCGAGCAGACTCAATCTCTTTGGTTCTATCAGGATTATTTAAAACAAAATTATTTAATACGTCTCTCGCTTCTGCTAAATAGTCCCATGCAGTATTTTTTTCCTCATGGCCAACCCATATAGAGAAATTCCCATTTATCCAGGAGCCTGCAAAGAGTTTCGGAATCTCCTCTTTTGGCGGGTAGGCAGAAAAAAATTCATTGAAAGTAACTGCTTTTAGAATTGGGTCTTTTGATATGAGCTCATACAAAGATTTGAGAAAGTCCCTTCCATCATTCTGGTAATACTCCCACGCGTTTTCGCCATCTAAGATAACAGACACAAGAAACGGCTCATCCTTCTGAGGCTTTAATTGATTATGAATATTATGAAGCCTCTTTATAAAATCTTCTGCAGCGACTCTGGGTGGCCAGCTTTCATATACAAATCCAATCAAGTCTGAAAGGGTGTGGTCTCTAAAGGCAATCTTTAGTTCAGAACTATTTCTTTTTAGGATATACCCTTTATAAAGCAACCTCGCCTCGCGCTCCTTTTTAAGGGACTTATAGAGGAGCTCTTCATCAGTTGCAATCCATTCTATACCCTGCTCAATTAAGATTGGCAATATC
>JBBIOC010000049.1:8985-9711 GCA_037443585.1 Candidatus Omnitrophota bacterium | reverse complement strand
GAAAAAATTGGAAAACAAATAATTTTTAACCTGAGATAGTTAAAAATTTTTTGTTACCCCGCAGAATGCGGGGTTACGAACCGTCGCCTGCTGAATAGAATTGTGCTTTTGGATTTCAAAAAGCCATTTGATTTAATTCTTTATTATAAAAGAAGTTATGAAAAAGAAATTTTTGCGCAAGAGAAGTCAATTGACTTCTCTTGCTCCTTAAAAAACACACCAAGTCTAATTTGGTCGGGGAGGTGGGACTTGAACCCACGACCTTTTGAACCCCATTCAAACGCGCTAGCCAAACTGCGCCACTCCCCGTTTAGTATTCTGCCTTCGGCTCCCTCGTCATCAAATCATTTACCGCCTTCAAGGGCTCTTTATCTTCATATAATACTGAATATACTTCTTTTGTAATCGGCAACTCCACATTAAATTTCTCTCCAAGTAAAAGCGCTGCCTTTGAGGTCTTTATGCCCTCAGCCACCATCTCCATCTTCATTAAAATCTCATTCAATTTCTTTCCCTTGCCAATCTCCTCGCCCACGCGCCTGTTCCTGCCAAAAGGGCTTATGCAGGTAGTGACTAAATCTCCCAGACCGCTCAAGCCATTAAACGTTTCCTTCTTTGCGCCCATCGCTACGGCAAGTCGGGATATTTCAGCAAGCCCCCTTGTCATAAGCGCAGCCTTTGAATTTGCACCGAAACCTAAGCCATCAGAAATTCCGCAAGCGATTG
>JBBIOC010000049.1:275-8928 GCA_037443585.1 Candidatus Omnitrophota bacterium | reverse complement strand
GAACCTCTCTGTCCTGAATATATCCCTGATTTTCTTAGCCAGATTCTCATCGCCAGAAGAACATACAACAGTGGCAGGCATCCCCCTTGCAACCTCTGGCGCAATGCTCGGCCCTGAGATTACTGCAACATCTACTTCCCCCAGAACATCCAATATAACCTCTGACATCCTCATCAAGGTATCAATCTCAATACCCTTTGCAACGCTCACAAAAATCTGCCCCATTTTCCTGCAGGGCCTGATTCTCTCTAATACCCCTCTCATATATTGAGAAGGCACAGCCAGAACCACCACCTCTGACCCATCAATGGCCTCTTTCAAATCAGCTGTCAATAAAATCTCTTTTGGAATCTCAAGGCCAGGCAGAAATTTTTCATTGATGCGTCCCTTTTTTAGAAACTCTATATAATCAGGAAACGCACCCCATAAAACTGTCTCAAACCCTTTTTTATGCAAAAGGATGGAAAGCGTAGTCCCCCAACCACCATCGCCAATTATTGCAATTTTCATAACGAGTGAGGCATACCTGTTCATACCTGTTCAACCGCGTAGGTTGAACGGGTAGCTGTAAATTTTAATCAAAGTTTATCACATATAAATAAAGTAGTCAAACAAAAACCCCCGTCCTTTCTTTAGAAAGGGCAGGGGCACCCAAGAAGGTAAAATTTAGTTTACTCTATATCCCACCCCCTTTGATTATTCTGGTAGCTTCGTGGACCTCTCTTCAAAATCTACCTCAAATGAATGCTTGAACGCTACCGTATAAATATCCTCATTCACCACTATATAAAAAGTCCCAACCACATCGCAGATGAATGTATCCTTTTTTGATTTTGAGTCGTGCTTTTTTAGGATAAAGATATGCCTAGAATTTTTTCCATCTTGACATTGGGTCTGGTTTGCAAATTTATTCAATTCTGCAGAATTTTTATATGTGGAGTGGTTTTTTATCATATAGATAGAGCGCCTCTGCGTAGTTGTCTGGACTCCATTTTCAAGGACAGTTTCTGAAATGAATAAGTCCCTTCTTCTTCTATCCTGCGATGTGAGGTTTTTAAATACTATCTCCCTCATTTTTTGGCCTCACTTGAATAAAAACTTTTTAAATCTATTTAATTATTACTAATAATAAAATGAGAATCTTTTTTCTCAATATAAAGTATACCACAAGGGGGTCAGGATGTCAACCCCCCTGTACCACGCATCATTTCGAACAATAGTAAAATCGCGCCTATGGTTATAAAGGTATCTGCAATATTGAATACTGGCCAGATTCTAACATCAATAAAATCAATAACATACCCAAATTTTACCCTATCTATAAAATTCCCAATCGCGCCCGCCAGAATCATTGCCATTGCAATCCTTAAACTCAGGTTTTTAATAAGGCCTGATTTTCTATCGTATAAAAACATAGACAGGATAAAGACTATTGAAAAACTTGAGATAAAGATAAAAAATAGGGTCTGATTTTTTAAGATTCCAAAGGCTGCACCAAAATTTCTTACTGAAGTGAGATGAAGGACATTTTTTATTACTGGTATACTTGTCCCAACAGGCAGGGATTTCTTAATAATGTATTTGGTAAACTGGTCGAGTAGAATAATTAAAAAAATTAAGAAAATTATTTGCGGGTTCTTTTTTCTATCTTGGACTGGCATTCTATACAGTATTTTGCGTAAGGAACTGCAGTGAGTCTCTTGGAAGGAATCTTCTTATCGCATTCTAAACAAACCCCGTAGCTCTGCTCCTCTATCCTTTTTAAGGCTTCATCAATCTCATACAGAATCTCCTGTTCGCCTGTTGCTAAATTCATACTCAATTCCCTATCATAGCTATCAGTAGCCTGGTCTGCCATATGAAAGGAATAACTTGAGAGGTCGCCTGATGCCTCTTTCTGAGATTTTAAAAGGCTCTCCTTGGTGATATGGTTTAGACCTGAAAATATCCTGTCTCGTTTCTTTATGAGTAACTTTTTGTATCTGTCTAATTCCTTCTTTGTCATCTAATAACCTCTAATCTGTGCATCACATCAATGCATCTTTCGCAAAGCCCTGGATGAATACTATCCTTTCCAACGAACCTCGTCCAGTTCCAACACCTCTGGCATTTTGAACCATCCGCATGCGCAACCTCTATGCCTCGGGCCTCTGATTCTTCCAACAGAACCTCAGATACTATAAATATTGCAGGCAGCTGACCCAGGTATCCCTTTAAAAAACTGAACTCCTCTTTATCCTTAATCAGTAAACGAACCTTTGCCTCTAAAGAACTCCCGATTAAGCCCTCGGTGCGTTTAGTTTCAATCTCTTTAAGGACTGCCTCTCGTATCTGGATAAGTCTGGCCCAGCGAAGTTCCAAATTCTCATCAAAATATTTATCCTCTATCTCTGGCCAATCTGTCAGGTGGACTGAAGACCCATCTTTCTTAAAACTCTGCCAGATCTCTTCGCTTGTAAAGGGCAAGATTGGCGCTACTATCCTAATGAATACCTCTAAGATTTTACAAAGAACAGTCTGGGCAGAGCGTCGGCCCTCACTTCCCGACCAAAAAGTATACAGTCTATCCTTCAAAATATCAAGATAAAAATTTGAAAGTTCTACAACGCAGAAATTGTATAGGCCCAAGACTACTCTGTGATATTCAAACTCCTCATAAGATTCTGTGACAAGTTTTAATACCCTATTCAACCTGGATAATGCCCATTTATCAATCTCAAGTAGCTCCTCGTACGGAAGAGCATTCCTCTGCGGCTCAAAATCATAAAGATTGCCCAACAGAAATCTTATAGTATTTCTAATCTTTCTATAGGTATCTGTAACTCTCTCCAGGATTTCATATGAGAGTCTCACATCATCAAAATAAGAGCAGCTTGCAACCCAGAGCCTCAATACATCCGAGCCATATTTTGAGATAATCTCCTGGGGCGCTATGACATTGCCAGCAGACTTAGACATCTTCTTTCCTTCCCCATCTACTACAAACCCATGCGTCAGGACTGACTTAAACGGGCTTGTTCCGCTCGTACCCATTGCTACTAAAATAGAAGTCTGAAACCACCCCCTGTGCTGGTCACTTCCTTCAAGGTATAGATCAGAAGGAAAGTTTAGCTCCTTACGAGTAAACAAAACGCCCTGGTGGCTCGCGCCTGATTCAAACCAGACATCTAAGATATCCTGTTCTTTTCTAAAAGAATTGCCTCCGCACTTATGGCATTTAACTTCTCCAGGCAGAAGTTCTATTTCGCTCTTTCTAAACCATGCATCAGAACCTTCTTTTTTTACTATCTCTACTATATGGCTCCAAACTGCCTTGTCCTGAAGCGGCTCTTCGCAATCGGTACAATAAAAGACAGGGATTGGCACGCCCCAATATCTCTGTCTCGAAAGACACCAGTCAGGCCGAAGTTCTATCATACTCGAGATACGCCTCTCGCCAACCTCAGGCACCCATCTGACCTTTTTAATCTCTGCCAGTGTCTTCTGCCGCAGACCATTCTGGTCCACACCAAAGAAATACTGCCTTGTTGCCCTGAATATCAGGGGCTCTTTACATCTCCAGCAATGCGGATAGGAGTGCTCTGTCTCTTCGTATCTTAAAAGCGCATTATTTTCTCTCAATCTTTTAACAACAATTTCGTTTGCCTCAAATACATCTTTGCCAACAAATTCTTCTGGAATCTCAAAACCCTCTGATGAACCTTTGAACCTGCCCCTTTCATCTACTGGCATAATCACAGGGAGGCTATACTTAAGGCCAACGACATAGTCCTCCTGTCCGTGGCCTGGGGCAATATGCACACAGCCTGTCCCTTCCTGATTTGATACAAAGTCTGCTAAGATAATCTTTGAATCTCTTTTAAGGAAAGGGTGTCTTGTAGATTTTCCTTCCAAGTCCTTACCCTTAATTCTTGCTACAACTTCAAGTTTTTTAATCCCTAATGAACGGCCAATTAGCTCTTCAGCCAAAATAAATGTCCCTCCATCGCTTCTCACAACTGCATATTGGAGATTCGGGTGAATGGCCACAGCAACATTTGAAAGGAGTGTCCAGGGTGTGGTGGTCCAGACCAGTAGAGCTGATGGCTGATGGCTGATGGCTGATGGCTCTAAATTAAACTTCACATATATAGACGGTGAGCGATGTGTCTCATACTCCACCTCTGCTTCTGCCAAGGCAGTCTCGCACTTCGCACACCAATTTATTGGTTTTAATCCTCTGTATATATAGCCCTCTTCCATAAGTTTTAAGAAACTTTCTATCACCTTTGCTTCATATTCAGGGTTCAAGGTGAGATATGGCTCCTCCCAATCACCAAATATGCCAAGCCTATTAAACTCTTCCCTCTGGATATCCACAAACTTCATTGCAAATCTATGCGCTAATTTTCTAAACTCAACCCTCTCTATATCTCGCTTATCTTTATTTAGTTCTTTGAACAACTGATGTTCAATAGGCATACCATGACAATCCCAACCCGGGACAAATGGCGCATCAAAACCTCTCATCGTCTTAAACCGGACAACAATATCCTTCAACGTCTTATTCAGGGCATGGCCAATGTGAATATTGCCATTTGCATATGGCGGGCCATCGTGAAGGATATATTTCGCAGAGCCTTGCCTCCTTTGTCTTATCTTATTGTAGATTCCAATATCTTCCCAGAACCTTAAAGTCTTTGGCTCATTCTTTGGCAGTTCAGCCTTCATTGGAAAATTTGTTTTTGGCAGATTTAGAGTATTTCTGTAATCCATTTAAATTTTCTCTATGAGTTTCACAACGAGCGCTGTCAATTTCGGCTCTGCCTCATTTGCAACCTTGATAATCTCTTCAATATTTACTGGCTTCAGTGTATCAGGTAAACAAGAATCAGTTACAACGCTTATCCCGAAGATTCTGAAACCCGAGTGCACGCCAACGATTACCTCAGGCACAGTTGACATTCCGACAAGGTCAGCACCAATAAGCCTCAAAAACCTGTACTCAGCCTTTGTCTCTAAATTCGGTCCAGTGACAGCCACATACACACCTTTATATATCTTCATCTCCTCTTCCAGCGCTACCTCCTCTGCTAATTCAATCAATCTTTTGTCATAGCATTGGTACATATCAGGAAATCTTGGACCTAATCTCTCTTCATTCGGCCCTATCAGAGGATTTACACCCATCAGATTTATATGGTCTTCTATAATCACCAGGTCGCCTGGCCTATACTGTGGGTTCATTCCACCAGCAGCATTTGAGATTATAAGAATCTCAGCACCCAATTGCCTCAGCACCCTGACAAGATAGGTCACATCCTCAAGCCTGTATCCTTCATAATAGTGAAAACGGCCCTCCATACATGCTATGGCCTTGTTTCCTATCCTGCCAAATACCATCTCGCCTTTATGAGTCTTTACAGTAGGTATGGGGAAATGGGGAATCTTTGAATAATTTATGCGAAGCTTGGTTTTTATCTCGGCTGTCAAAGCAGACAACCCAGTTCCGAGTATTATACCAATCTTCGGTGAAAAATCTATCTCTTTTTTTATGAAACGGATTGTCTCATCGAGCCGTTTTTTTAGAGTCAACATAAAACCCTCCCAATTTAGCAAAACCAATTCAACCTAAGCAAAACCAATTCAACCTACGCAGTTGACAAGCTTGTCAACTGCGTAGGTTGAACAAAGGTTGAACATTTATCTGCTCAACACTCTTGCCCTATCCCTGGCTGCCTTTACAGCTCGCAAAATAATCTCCTCAAGGCCTTCTTTCTTAAAGACAGCTAATGCTGCCTCAGTTGTGCCACCCTTTGAGGCAACCCTCTGTATAAGTTCAATTGGCAAAGCCCCTGTTTCTCTAATCAACCTGCCACTTGAATAGAGTGTAGATATGGCAAGCTGTTCCGCAAGTTTTTTATTTAGTCCGATCTGGAGCCCTGCATTTTTAAGATATTCGGTTATTAAAAAATAATAGGCTGGGCCGCTACCACTTACAGCTGTGATTGAATCAATGAGGGTCTCCTTCACTATCACAACATCGCCGACTAAATTAAATAGTCTCTTTACCAAATTGATATCGTCTTTAGCTGCAAACCTCCCTTTTGAAATAGCGGAAATCCCAAAACCTACCAAACAAGCCAAATTTGGCATAACCCTTACAACCCTAACCTCCCCTATAATTTTTTCTAATTGTGAGGTAGAAATCCCGGCAGCTATTGAAACTAATAATTTGTTTTTTAAAAGAGGTCTTATCTCATATAAAACCTCATCAATATCCTTTGGTTTGACAGCTAAAATTATCAAATCTGTGCACTCTACAACATGCCTATTGTCATCACCTATATCTATCTTATAATTTTTTTTGATATACTTCATCCGCTCCTTATCCCTCTCGCTTGCAATAATTTTCTTGGCCATTCCGATTCTCGCTATCAATGCCTCACCCATATTCCCTGCGCCGATAATGCCAATCCTCTTTATATTCTTCATTTGGGTTCCTCGCTCTTTCCTAAAATCGCAGTTCCAATCCTCAAAATATTCGCCCCTTCCTCTATTGCCACCTCAAAATCCTGACTCATTCCCATTGATAAATAATTCATATCGACTTCTTTATATTTTAAAATTATCTCTTCTTTAAGTTCTTTTAATTTTCTAAAAAATTGCCGGGCCTCTTCGGGGTATTTAACAATTGGCGTAATCGTCATAAGGCCTTTTATCCTAATATTATTTAGCTTAGAGATCTCTTTAATCAAATCAAAGACCCCCTCAGGCTCTATGCCGAATTTTGTCTCTTCCCCGGAGGTATTTATCTGAAGCAGGACATCCAATTGAGTTTTGGATTTTGCCCCTCTCAGACTAACCTGTCTATCCAATTCCTCTGCCAGCCCAAGGCTATCTACAGAATGAATCATATCAAATAGTCCTACCGCGTACTTGACTTTATTCCTCTGCAAATGCCCCACCATATGCCATTTTATATCTTTATCAGGGATCTGAGCTATCTTCTCCTGTGCGTCCTGAACCCTATTTTCACCTATATCAGTAATCCCCAATCTAATCAATTCTTTAATCGTCTGAACGCCAGCGGTCTTTGTAACACAGACAAGCCTAATCTCTTCAGGGTTTCTGCCTGACCTTAATGCAGTCTGTCTTATCCTATCCCTCACCTCTTCCAGATTCTCTCCTATCATCCTTCCAAACCAATAAAGTTTACATTTCTGTCACTGTCAAAAATGTAACATTTATTAGAAGTACTCTTCGTAGATATTCCGGACCCAGCTGAATATTTTCCCAAATAATCCTTTTGGGACTTGAATCACACTCTTCGAATAAAACTCCTTCTTAGCGCCATACCTTGCTAGACCTAGTGAAGTTACATAAAAAATAAAATCCAAACCCTGCATATTGGACCTAGTCACAAGATTTCCCTCTATACCCCTCAACTCCACAGGCGCCTCTAAAATCTCTTGGGCGGTCTCAATCAATCCATCCAGCAATGCCCCACCTCCAGTAATAAAAATCTTGGGCGAGACCTTTTTATCAATCTGGTCAAAGGTGCAAAACTTTTTAATCTCTTCAAAAATTGCCTTTGTCTTTGGCAAGAGTATAAAAGAGATATCTGAACGAGTTATCTTCTTTGTCTGTATACCTTCCTGCCGGGCCCTATCAGACTCAAAGCCTTTTAGCTCTACCCAACTTCCCCCCATTAGACTTAATTCGAGCTGGGCATGCGAAGGGCCCGGCGAACTATTTTCTAAGACGAGGCCGTATCGGGTCTTAATCTCTTCAGCCAGATTAAAACTGATGCCAAATTCGTCTGCAATCGCCTGCGTCAGATCATCCCCTCCAAACGGCAACACAAAAAAATTCTTCAGCCTGCCATTTAAATATATAGTTACAGCGGTCATCTGTGAACCGATGTCGATTATGAAAATTGTTCCTTCCCTGCGTTCCTCTTGAGTTAAAATCGACTCTCCCTGAGCAAGGCCTGCAAGGACCATATCTTTGACTTCATAGCCTATCATATTTATGGACTTTGTTATATTATTCAAAATGACCTTTGTGCCAGTAACCATATTCAACACCACATCTAATTTTTGGGCATAAAGTCCTAATGGGTCTTGTATTTCAAATTTCTCATCTATCATAAAAATTAAGCTTTCAAGATAAATAACCTCTCTATCAATAGGCATATTTAATGTCTTAGCAAGTTCCTTTACCCGCTGTATCTGCTGTTCTGTGACCTCACTTGGAAAATCAGAGATTTGAATGCTTGCGCGGCCCTCGTAACTCTTTATATGAGTACCTGATATGTTTACAAAAATTGAATCAATCATCATCCGAGAATCCTTTTGTGTCTTTTTCAACACCGACTCTACTGTGTCACAGAAAAGACCGAGGTCGCAGATACTCCCCTTAGAAAAACCCTTTGTTGGCAAACGGGCAAAACCTAAAACCTCTTCATAATCCTTTTTCTTATCCCATCGTAAAACCAAGGCCTTTATATTAGAATTGCCTATATCCAGACCACAGTAAACCTTTGTGTGTGACATTTTTGTTTGAATATTAAATTTAATATAATGCACAGATGAGCACAGATTTGATACTAAACTGAACGTTTTTACAGATTGGACAGATATCTGTGCTAATCTGTATCTTTTAATCTGTG
>JBBIOC010000049.1:0-263 GCA_037443585.1 Candidatus Omnitrophota bacterium | reverse complement strand
AACTAACTATAGGATTTTCAAAACGTAAATCTATATATTTAACTTCTCTTATCTCTTTCCCAAGCTCAGCCAGCAAGGTTTGCAAAGTCCTCAGTCTTTCTCTAAAATCTATTTCTCCTATCTTGATTTCAACTGACTTCGAATCCTTCATCCCATTGCCAAGATAGAAAAAGATATTCCTCACATCAGATACATCAATCTTTTTTAACCCATAATTAGAGATATTTCTGTTGTCTTCAATCTCTTTGATAAGCTCAAGGGCC
>JBBIOC010000048.1:0-9843 GCA_037443585.1 Candidatus Omnitrophota bacterium | reverse complement strand
CACTCTTCGATTTAGTGATAAACTCAATGCCCAATGGGCTATAGAAATAATTTGATTCCCTCTCATATCCCTTCGCACCTGTTGTGGTAGTCATTCCGCCTGAATCATCATTTAGATATCTATAGCCTATTCCATAATAAGGGGTAAATAGTGTTTTTTCTGTTTTAATAATGTCATAACCTGCTAATCCTCTAATCTCAAATATAAAATCAGGTATGTTGTTCAGCTTCCCTGAGTTTTCATAATCTACCTCGCCATAACTAAATCTCCCATCTATTCTGAACATCTCTCTTTTAATTTCATCAGACAAAGGGTCTGATGGTGGACGATAAGTCAAAGAACCATGTATGCCATACATCATACCTCTCTGTTTCATCACGCCTGGTTCTTTATAAGTTATATAAGAAGGTTCAAAACCCAGTTCAATTCCTAAAGAACGGGGATATTCTTTCAAAACCTCTGCCCTGCAATGCCCAGCCAGAATAAATATAAGAGATATTGTAAAAGTTATAAGTCTTCGCATTGTATCTATTAGTATACCACTCAAAAAAAGAGAATCAAGGTTTGCGCTAAATTTATCTTTCTTGAATGCGCAAAAGAAACTTCGGCCTTGTCTTTTAGAGCTTAAGCCGAAGTTCCTTGACGAACCCTCGCAATTTAGCAACGCACAATCAGAAGCCTTACGGAACTAAAAAGATGAAGTATTATACTTTCTCGAGACGGGCAAGAAAGACAAAGCCAATTGCCATAAATAAGGTTAAGCTAAGCAATGCTATCCTATACCCCCATTCCCCAAAAGAAGAAAGATGCAGAACTGCTACGCCCCAGAAAAAAGGCCCAACTATACCTGAGAGATAACCGACCATATTGAATAGACCAAAGGCCTCACCTATTCTGTCTTGGGGAGTGAGCTTTATCACAAAAGCACGAGCGATTACCCAGGTAGCCCCCAGGCTCATACCTGCTAATGCGCCAATTAAAAATCTAAATGACGAAGAAAGAAGTGCCCCTGCTAAAAGAGAAACCCCCCAAAGAAAGAATGTCCCTATTAGTGCGCGCCTGGGGCCTACATAGTCGCTTATGAAACCCGAAACAATACTGCCTAAAATGGCAAAAATGGTTGAAAAGGCGATAAGGTTTATTATCTCTGATTCTGTCAACCCAAATACCTTGCTGACATAGACAGACATAAAGAGCAGAATCACATTTATAGCACACAGACCAAAGAAGGCTGCCTTTAAGAAATTCTTTAGTTCTATAGATTTAAAACTATCAAATTTAAAAAAATGAATAGAACCTATTTTTTCTTTTGCCTTTCCCTCTTTTACAAAGAGCATACAGGGCAAAGAAAAGAGCAAAAATAAAATCCCTGTAAGAATAAAGGTTGATTTATAGCCGAACTTCAAAACAACGGGCTTAGTCAGATATAGTGCGAGTATTGCCCCTGTATAACCAAACATCCTGCCAAGTCCAGAAACAAAACCCATCCTTTCCTGTGGAGCAACCTTTACCATTAAGGCATTATAAAATACAATCGCACCCTGGCAGCCAAAATTTGCTATAGCGAAAAATATCAATGCGAAGATAATGCTGGCAGTAAATCCAAGCGCCATTGTGAATATAATAGAGAGCAATGTAAAATATACTAAAAAGGCTCTATGACCCCCTCTTATATCTGAAACCGCACCAAAAAAAGGCGCACTGATTGCAACTAAAAACATAGAGAGCCCAAAGGAGATACTATAAAAGATTTCAGGGACTTTCTTTTCAAGGCTTAACCAACGCGGAAAATATAGACTGACCACATTCAAGGCAAAAAATTGATTTGCCAGGTCATATAAGGCCCAGGACAAGACTAAAAACCTATTCCTTGCAAATTTAAAAATTTGCATTCTTTCTCACTTCTTCTTTATACATACGTATTTCGTCCTCTTTTTCCGTATCGCTCCAGCCAAACAAACCTGTCATAATATCTGCGCAGACTTTAAGGTGCTCAAGTCCAAGCGAAGAGGTGGTAGAAAGCTCAAGCCGACGCACTAAAAGGTCAATAAGGGTATTTGCCATCTCTTCTTTAACTGCATGTTCTATAAGTTTAGGTAAATCTGTCCTGTCTGCTTCAGGGGTAGACAAAGATGGCCCTACTGTTTTGGTAATACATTTTTTAAAATTCCTGCCTTCAATTTTAGATAATGCCAAATCCACCACTTGCTCAGCAAGGTGTCTATATGTAGTGTATTTACCTCCTACAACTGAGATCAATCCTGCACGAGATTCTCTGATTAGATGCTCGCGCGATACCTGCCAGGTCGGTTTATCCTGTATATTTACGAGGGGCCGGAGACCTGCAAAGGTCGTTATTATACCTTTTCTGTCTAAATTCTGTCCTGGAAAAACCCTTTGGGTCTCCTCAAGCAAATATTCAACTTCAGAGGCTTCGGCATAGACCTCATCTGCAGAACCAGTATAATCAGTATCTGTGGTTCCGATGAGTGTCAAACCGCGCCAGGGGATAATGAAGAGGGGTCTTTTATCTTTGTGTGCTGACAGAAGAACTGCCCGTTTATGCGGCAATTTCCTATATACAATATGTATTCCTTTGGTAGGTCGTGTAATGGCAGGACTATACGGCTCATCCATTTTTACGATTTGGTTTGACCAGGCGCCTGTAGCATTAACGACAATGCTTGCGCGAATAAAAAACTTTTCCCCTGTCAATTTATCCAGTACTTCTGTGCCAATAATCCTTCCTTTATCTTTGTCTTTGATAAATCCCAATGCCTCAGTCTTATTCGCTACACAGCCGCCTGCATTATAAAAAGAGACAGCATTATCTAAACACAAACGTATATCATCCATTTGGGCGTCGTAATACAGGACTGCGCCTTCTAAGCTATGGGAATTTATATCTTCTTCAAGCAACGTTGCCTCATTTTTTTTAACCGTCTGATGGCAATGGATATTGTTGCTCCCTGCCAGCCGGTCATAGATAAAGACACCTGTCCTTATCTTTAATAATGAGCGTGGGTCATATTTATATACTGGGATGATGAATTCAAGGGGCTTGACTGAGTGCGGGACTGTTCTTAGTAATATTGCACGTTCATGGAGGGCTTCAGAGACGAGCTTAAAATTGAATTGTTCTAAATAACGTATTCCGCCATGTATTAGTTTTGTTGTCTTTCCACTTGCCCCGCTGGCAAAGTCGTCTTTTTCAATGAGCGCAACCTTTGCATTGCGCAGCGCTGCATCGCGGGCAATTGCACAACCATTAATACCTCCTCCAATAACCAGGATATCAAAATGCTCTGCCTTAAGTTGCTCTATGTCGCGTCTCACGCTCTCATCGTGACTATACAGACCGTGATTTCTCTACTGCCTTCTTCCAGCCTGCGTATAATTTAGTCCTTGTTGTATCTTCCATACGAGGTAAAAATGTCCTTTTTATAGAAAGGGCCTTTTTTAGTTCGTCTGTCGTCCAGAATCCCGCGGCAAGACCCGCTAACATTGCCACTCCCTTTGCAGTTGTCTCAGTTATTCTTGGCCGGGTTATCCTCGTTTTCAATATATCCGCTTGAAATTGCATAAGGAAATTATTTTGGCAAGCGCCTCCATCAACACGCAAGGAACTCAAAATCTCTCCTGTCTCTTCCTGCATAATCTCAACAATATCCTTTACCTGATATGCTATTGCTTCCAGCGCCGCCCGGATGATATGCGAGCGGGTTGTCCCGCGGGTAATACCTATTATTGTGCCGCGTGCGCTTGCGTCCCAATAAGGAGCGCCCAGCCCTACAAATGCTGGAACAAAATATACCCCGCCTGTATCAGAAACTTTACTTGCCCACTTCTCACTCTCAGCTGCGGTCCGGATTAATTTTAATTCATCCCTCAGCCACTGCACAGCTGCACCTCCGATAAAAACAGAACCCTCTAATGCGTAACTGGGATTGCCCTGTATATCACAGGCAAGCGTAGTTAGCAGACCTTTCTTGGAAAGAGTCAAATTCTGGCCTGTATTTAATAAGAGGAAGCATCCTGTGCCATATGTATTCTTCATTTCGCCCTCTCTAAAACAACCCTGGCCAAATAAAGCAGCCTGCTGGTCTCCGGCAATGCCAGCTATAGGTATGCCTGAAATAAGCCCACAGATATTTTTTTGGGTCTTGCCGAATATAGAACTGGAAGACCTTACCTCTGGCAGAACTGCCTGAGGTATATTCATAATCTTAAGAAGCTCGTCATCCCAAATCTTTTCTTTAATATTAAATATCAATGTGCGCGATGCATTTGTATAATCAGTTGCATGCACCTTTGCACCGGTCAGTTTCCAAATAAGCCAACTATCCACTGTGCCGAAACAAATATGTCCTGCCCGGGCGCGATTACGCAGCCCCTTTATATTATCCAGAAGCCACTTGATCTTTGTCCCGGAAAAATAGGCATCGAGCAGGAGGCCTGTTTTCTTATGGAAGAGGCTGGCATAACCTGCGTGCTTTAATTGGTCGCAAATCCCTGCGGTGCGCCTGCACTGCCATACGATAGCATTATGCACTGGCCTGCCTGTCTTTCTATCCCAGATGATAGTTGTTTCACGCTGGTTGGTTATGCCTATTGCAGCGATATCACTGGATTTGATATTTTTCTGTAAGAGGGCCCTCTTCGTCACAAATTCTACTGAGCGCCAAATATCATCGGGGTTATGCTCAACCCAGCCAGATGCAGGATAAATCTGAGGGAATTCCTTATATGCACTAGATACAATATAGCCGCGCTTATCAAAGACAAATGCCCGGCTCCCCGTAGTCCCCTGGTCTATTGCCAATATATATTTCATAAAATACAGAAGCGTCTACCAACTCAATCGGGAACCTGTTATGTCAAAAGGCGCGGGTCTCGAACTGTTTACAAAGCAGGTTCTGCTTTGAATTGGTAGACGCTTCAAGGCTTCCAAGGCTTCTAGTATTCTAGTAGCTACCCCTTAAGGGGTACCTACTATTATATATTTTTGTAACTACTTGAAATCATTGAAGTTGGGGTGGGTGAGGGGATTTGAACCCCCGACAACTTGGGCCACAGCCAAGTGCTCTAAGCCAAGCTGAGCTACACCCACCATCAATCTGTAGTCTGGCTGGTTGTGTTATTCTTTTGAGTGGTTAAAACCTTGTCAAATAGCACTTCGAAGAGATTTCCTTTGACGTTATTGACCCTCATTGTATAGTCTTTGAGGTTCATTGTTAATAAAAATTCAGCAGCCATTTTGTCTGCAGGTCTAATATTTATATCTTTAATAAAAGTTGCCTTTTCAATATCTAATCTGCAATCTGCCCTTAAGGTCTCATTGTGCACATCCAATCTGCTATAACAATTCAAGACCCCTTCTTTAACAACGCCTCCAAGGTATCTTTTATAAAAAGATTCCAATGTATGGACATTGAGGTCTTCCATAGAAAGTTTTGCCTTAAGGCTCCTATCCTGCATCTTTATATATCCATTGAGACTTAAGGTAGCAGGCTGAGATTGTTCGCTTTTAATATTTGCAAAGAGTCTAAACTTCGAACTGCCTTGGCCAAACGGAAAAGAGACGCTATCAAATCTAGCATTTATATTTTCAAATAAGAGATTGAAACCATTCTCAGGTTTTTTTTCAGAATATTGAAGTCTTCCATTTTCTAAATCTATCCTTGAGATGAATATATTTCTTGTCTGTTGGGCCTTGAGCATACCATTGGGAATCGGCATATTGAGATTGCCATCCACTCCTCTTGTAACTGTTATGACAGGATTTATAATATCTACCCTTGAGATCAAGATCCTATTTTTGAAAAATAAAACAGGGTGAGGGTATATGTAAACCCTATCTATTTTTACTATATCTTTTTTTTCACTGCCCTCTCTTTGAAAAATCTCTACATCTCGCAAGGTTATTCTGAGGGGATATTCTATACCTATATAGCCAAAAGAAACATTCTCTATCAGGTTCTTTTTAATAAAATCTGCTATGAAGGCCTTAGATTTTGTGGCAAAAAATATTGAGCCGAAAATCAAAAGGCCTATAAGAATTAAAACTGCTGAGACAAAAATTATCTTTTTAATCATAATAGTGGCGTCCCTGGCGTGATTCGAACACGCGGCCACCTGCTTAGCTTACCGCACCGAATTACTTCGGCCGAAAACGTTGCGGTCTGGACTATGTCTTCACCGTCTCAGGTGCGTGGCGTATAGTCTCTGAGGACTTCCATTTAATCCACAGATAGTCATTGGCCCATTTTACAAACTTTCCCTGATTGTTCCGAGGTTTTTCAAAGCGAATAACTTTGGGACAATTTTTAGTATTTGGGACATAAACAACCGTATCTTTTTCTGGGCAATAGATAGCGTAGTAATCAAACTCATTCTCACTATAATGTTCTGTATGGACTCCATGTCTATCAGCCCAGCTTCTTCTAAATTTAATTTCAATTGTCCCATTCTTTTTCAGAGTAGCATATTTTACTTGTAACTTCGCTGCTTTTCTTCCATCCAACACAACTACCAAATCGTAGGGCTGATGTTCTGATAATGGTAAGCAGGGTACATATCCTTTACTTACCAAATCAGCAATAACCTCTGCTACTCCTATATCCGCCTTAACTTTTGTATGGTGCAATTTTCACCTCCTTTCTTTGGGCTTATTGACAATCTGTAGCTAATGGTTGCCTGCAAGTAATCCGGATATTATATCAGGATGTCCTTGCATATAGCCACATCCGCTCTATACGTTCTTATTCCGCATAGAGGCTCCTAGTTGAAGGCAGGTGCTCTATCCAACTGAGCTACAGGGACGTGGTCGGGGCGCTCGGATTTGAACCGAGGACCTCTTGCTCCCAAAGCAAGCGCGCTAAGCCAGCTGCGCTACGCCCCGCCCTTTTCATCCTCTTTTTCAAAATTCTATCAACTCTCTTATAAAAAGTCAATACATTTAGGTTGTATATTGTTCATAATATAGTATAATAAGCCCTATGCGTAGAAGAAAAAATTTATTGTTCCTCCTTTGTGCTTTTCTTTTAATAATAGTCTTATGCCTGATAGCTTTAAATATCTTTCTTGAAAGCTCTGGAAAGGCATTTGTCCAGAAGAGACTTTCTAACTTTACAAAGCGCGGGGTCCAGCTTAAAGGACTGCATTACAACCCAATTCAGGGATTGGTATTTGAGAACCTCGTAATAAATAAATACCAATCAGACGAGCCTTTTCTGTCTTTTAAGGCCCTCACTTTAAAGCCTTCTATATTTGCCCTCCTCTTTAAGAAAAATCTGGTCTTCTTTGGCGAGATAATCCCTACAAGGAAATTTCTGCTCCATATCTTGTGCTCTGGAAGATTAGATTTAAATACAAAGGAATTAAATATCAGTTTTAAGATTAGACAGCTCCCATTTCTTCTGGATTTAAAGGACTTAAATGGGAATCTGAAACTTTACAAAAATGTCTTAGAGATTGGCATCAGTTCTGAGAAAGCCCTTTTGGGTGGGATAGCGAATATAGTTGATAAAAATGGCGGAACAGAACTAAAGGGCAGTTTAGAAGCGCCTTACATTTTATTAAACGAGCTGCAAGTCTATAACTTGCATTCAAATCTATTCTTGAGAAATGACAAACTCTATGTCAGGGGTATAAATTTTAAACTATATGATGGGGATGTTGAGGCGAATACTACTTTAGACTTAGCTGACCCAAAAGGGCCATTTAATTTGAATATAGAAATAAAGGGGGCAGATCTGGAAAGGTTTTCAAAAAATTCTAGCCTTGCAAAAAAAGAGATAAAGGGCAGGCTCAATTCAAAATTTAATATAAAGGGAGAACTCTCGGAATTAAAGAATGTGCGAGGCAAAGGCTATGTTGAGATAAAGGATGGGGATTTCTGGCAGACTTCTATATTCAAAGGGATTGCACAGATATTCTATCTCCCAGAACTGCAAAACGTCTCATTTAAAGAAGGCTATAGTTATTTTATCTTAGAGGACGGCTATATAAAAAGCAGGAACACAAGACTTCTCAGCGACCAGGTCACTCTTATCTTAAAAGGAAAAATTTCTTTTTGGGGTGAGCTAGATATAATACTTCAGGCAGTTTTTAAAGGGGAACTTGTAAAATCCTCAAAGAATTTCTCAAAAGTAGCAGCTATACTTCTGGACAAGGCAGGCCAATTCATAGGTGAGGTGAAAATAACTGGAAGTTTCTCTCAGCCAAGATTTACTATAATACCCATCTCGCTTGACAGGATTATACAGAAGGTCAAGGATATCTTTGAAGGGATTCTAAAATGATGGACTATCCCGAATTTATGACAAAGGGATAGTCCTTGATTACACAGATTATTTAAGATTACACAGATTTTCTCGTCGGGACTTTAATCTGTGTAATCTGATTTTTAATCGGTGTAATCAGAAGCTTTCCTTTGTTAAACTTGAGAAAGCTTCTAAAATGATGGGCCTAATCTTTTTTAAGGCCTTGAACCTATGGCTTAGTCTATCCTTTATCTTCGGGCTCATTTCGCCAAATGTCTTTTTGAAACCCAAGGGAATAAATAGCGGGTCATAACCAAAGCCATTTCTCCCTCTACATCTTAGGGCAATGTGGCCAATGCAGTCTCCTTGTTTTAGGCCAAGCAGCCTTCTATTATATGCAATTGCCACAGCGCATCTATATCGCGCCAATCTTTTAGATTCTGGAATGCCTTTTAGAAGTCTTAGGAGTTTTTTGTTATTCTTTTTGTCATTTGCGCCCCTGCCTGAAAAACGCGAAGAATAAACCCCTGGCTGACCATTTAAGGCCTTAACCTCAAGGCCAGAGTCTTCTCCTAAGATTATGCCTCTAAAATGCCTTGAGACTTCAAGCGCCTTTTTGAATGCATTCTCTTTGAAAGTTGTTCCATCCTCAATTATCTTTGGCGCAAAAGAAAAGTCTTTCAATGACTTAAACTCTACAAACAGGCCTTTAAAAAGCCTCTTTATCTCTTTAAATTTCTTCAAATTTCTGGTGGCGACTATAAGCTGCATTTTAAAATCTTATTCTGGGTCTGAATCAATTTTTTTATCCCTGATTTGGCAAGAGTGATTAGTTTGTTTAGCTCCTTAGTTGAAAAGCTCTGCCTTTCAGCAGTGCCTTGAATCTCAATGAGTCTAAAGCCCCCTGTCATAACTACATTCATATCCACTTCAGCCTTTGAATCTTCTTCGTAAGTAAGGTCAAGAGCCGGAGTTCCCTCAATTATCCCTACGCTTGTAGCAGCTACAAAATCTTTTATAGGAATCTCGCCTATCTTCGTTTCCCTTTTTAATCTTGAGAGTGCATCGTATAATGCGATAAAACTGCCTGTAATAGCTGCAGTGCGCGTGCCTCCGTCTGCCTGTATAACATCGCAATCTATCCAGATAGTGCGCTCACCTAATTTTGTAAGGTCTACTACTGCGCGCAGACTGCGACCTATGAGTCTCTGTATCTCATATGTCCTGCTACTTGCCCGGCCACGTGTAGCCTCCCTTTCAATGCGAATCTTGCAGGAACGTGGAAGCATCCCATACTCTGCAGTTATCCAGCCTTTTCCTGTATCCCTTAAAAAAGGTGGGACCTTCTCCTCCACAGTAGCAGTGCAGACTACCTTTGTATTTCCGAGCTCAATCAGACAAGAGCCTTCTGCAAATTTTATATAGTTGCGCGTTATCTTTAATTTTCTTATTTTGTTAAATGGCCTATTGTCACTGCGCACCATATACACCCCCTTTAGAATCGACTGCCACGATTGCAGGAAAATCCTCTATCAAAAGTCTGTGGATTGCCTCTGGCCCTAAATCCTCGTATGCAATG
>JBBIOC010000047.1:0-9918 GCA_037443585.1 Candidatus Omnitrophota bacterium | reverse complement strand
AAACCTGTCTCGCCAGTCCAGTTGTCCTGTGGCTTTGGCTCAGACAAGACAGGGATATATTTAAAATTAGAAAACTCCTCTGTCAATGCGAAAAGCTCTTCTGTGAAGAACAGGTCTTTTCTACTTCGTGCACCAAAGAAATAAAGCACACTCCTCGGCATATTATGCTCTTTGAGATTTAAAAGGATAGAGCGTATTGGCGCCATACCACAGCCGCCGCCAATACATATTATATTCCGAGGGGAGTCTTCTCTAAGATAAAAATCCCCGAACGGACCTGTCAGTGTGATTCGGTCATTTACTGCTAACACCTCATGGATATACGTAGAGCACAACCCCCCTGGAACTAAACGCACAATGAGTTCTATTATATTATTTTGTGAAGGCGAAGAGGCAATGGAATATGCGCGAAATTCATCTGTCTCAGGTATTTTAAACTGGACGTATTGGCCAGGCTTAAACTTTATCGAATCCGGCTCATCCAATCTTAAGACCACAAATTTTATATCACTGGTGAGGTCATCTATTCTCAATACTGTTACCTTAAATTCCTGCGCCTGCAAAAGGTCTGGTGAGATTAAAACCTCTATGTCGCTTTTGACCTTAACCTGACAGGCAAGCCGGACCCCTTTCAGCCTGTCCTGCCGCGGTATGAATACCTCCTCTGTAGGCAGGATGTGGCCGCCGCCGCTCAATACCTCAACCTTACAATAACCACAGGTTGCCTTACCGCCGCAGGCAGAGGGTATAAAAATCTTTTCCTGGGCAAAATAATTTAGAAGGGTATCTCCGCCGATAACCGTCAAGATTTTTTCTTTATTGATTGTAACCTTGCATTCGCCATAGGTAACCAAAAATCGCTCTGCTATAACGAGGAGTAGAGCGATTACGATTAAAACGGAATTCATTACAAGTATAGGTATCATTGTAATGTAATTATGCCGGCGAACCCCATAAATGCAAATGCCATAAGACCTGCGATAATCATAGTAATGCCTGGTCCCCTCAGGCCTTTTGGTATATCACCTACTAAGATTAATTTCTCTTTTATCGCTGCCATAATGATTATTGCCAGCGCCCAGCCAGCACTCGTACCGAAAGAATAGAACAGCGTCTGAATAAAGTCGTATTTTCGCAACACCATAAACAGGCACACTGCCAGGACAATGCAGTTTACAGTAATAAGCGGCAAAAATATTCCAAACGATGCCTGTAGTGGCGGAAAGAACTTCTCAATGAGCATCTCCAATAATTGAACTGTTGCAGCAATCACAATAATAAATATAAGGTACGAGACTATCTCGGCATGGAGCGGGACCAAGAGCTTCCAGTATATTGGCCAGTTTATAATTGCGGTTAAGGTCACTACAAAGATGACTGATACACCCATTCCAACTGCAGTCTTAAAATTCTTTGAGATGACTATAAACGGGCACATCCCCAAGATATAGACGAGCGCTATATTATGTGTAAATATAGAAGCGATTAAGATTTCTAAAGGGTTCATAATTACTCCGTCTTTTTGGCTATCGTCCTAAATATCCAAAGATAGACACCCAGGAGAAAGAACGCACCTGGTGCTATAGTCATAACGACCCAGTTTGTCCAGGTCTCTGGCATAACCCTAAAGCCTAAAAGCGTCCCAAAACCGATTATCTCTCTGACAACTGCCATAAGGACTAACATAAAACTATACCCGACACCGCAGCCCACGCCATCCAAAAATGAAAGCCATGGACCATTCTTGACTGCATAGGCCTCTGCCCTGCCCATTAGTATGCAGTTTGTAATAATCAGGCCAACGTAAGGACCCATTGCCTCGCTTATAGGTGGAAAATATGCCTTTAGGAACCTATCCACACATATTACGAATGTAGCAATGATAACCATATATGCGAGCATCCGCACCCTTGAAGGGATAGTATTTCTAAAGATAGATACGAATAAGGAACTGAAGGCTGTACAGAATGTCACGCCCACACCCATTGCTATGGCATTATCTAAACGATTTGTTATAGCAAGCATTGAACAGATGCCCAGGACCATACAGAATGTAGGGTGGTCCTGCCACATACCTGTAGTCAATGCCTTATACGGCTTTGTATGTTTGAAACTTCTCTTTATTATCTTCTTTGGCACGTTTGCCTCACTTCTGCAGCATACTAATATTCTTCTGCAACGTCTCATTCAACAGTCTTTCCAATGCCCTGCTTGAACCAGTAGCACCTGTAATCGCATCCACCTCATTCTTTGCGCTGGATTTTCCCTGCGGGACAAATAATAATTTAGGCAAAAACTCCTTATTTCTGAATTGGTTTAAATAAGCTGCCTCAGCAATCCTTGCGCCCAGACCTGGCGTCTCCTCCTGATGTAATATCTTTATCGTCCGTATTGTCTTTAAATCAGAGTTTATGCTTACAAATCCAAAGACAGGCCCCCATAGGCCTGGGCCATAGAATTCAAAGGCCACTGCTTCATCAGGCCCTTTATAAAGGATGACTCTTTCCTTCTTTATCTCTCTAACCTTTTCCTGAAATACATTAAGTAAGTCGGGCTTTGTATAAGGGATTTCCAGGACATCCAGGACAGCAGACTTTATTTTAATCTCTTCATTCTTTGCTATTAGAGGCGCTGTCCAGAGATTCACCCCTACAAGGAATATGCCAGAAACAGTGCCCATTACTATAACAAAGATAAATATATGAAGGGTCTTTGAACCTCGAGAATTCATCGTATCTTCTTCCTATATCTCGCCTTTAATACAAGTGTATCTATCAATGGTGTAAAGACATTCATCAAAAGTATGGCAAACATAACGCCCTCCACATAACCAGAAAGTCCGCGAATAAGGACAGTTAGAAATCCTAACATAAGACCTGCAATCCACCTGCCTTGTTTTGTAAATGGGGTAGTTACAGGGTCGCTTGCCATAAAGAATGCACCCAATAAAAGACCGCCAGAGAGGATTTGAAATACAGGCGGCGCAAAATTAGTATGAAAGAGATGATTGAATAAGAATACAAAGGCAAAGACTGAAGAGAGATAACTAAGAGGAATCCGCCAATCAACAATCTTAACAAATATCAAAAAGAGCCCGCCTAAGATAAGACCTATGCGAAAAGTCTCGCCAATACAGCCCGCATTGTGACCAAAGAGAAGGTTTTGATAAGAAGTGATGATGCCCTGGCTTTTAAATAAGCCAAGCGGGGTTGCTGTTGTAATTGCATCTGGGCTGTTCTGATAGTTTACAAAACCTCCAAGACCTCCCCAGAAAGGCCTCTGCCAATTCAGGGTCATAATATTGGGGAATGCTATAGTCAAAAAGAGCCTCCCAACAATCGCTGGATTAAATATGTTCCTGCCAGTCCCGCCGAATATCTCTTTTCCAAATATTACGGCAAAGATTACCCCTATGGCCACAACCCACAGAGGCACAGTGGGAGGCAGAATCAATGGAAAGATAAGACCTGTGACTAAAAACCCTTCATGTATCTCTTTTTTTCTTATTACTGCAAAACATACCTCAACTAAACCGCCGAATGCATATGAGACAATGATTATGGCAAGGACCCTTAATCCCCAGAAATATACAGAAGCAATTGTAGCAGGCAATAGTGCAATAATAACAAATGTCATAAATCTCTTTATATCTATATTATCGACTATGTGGGGCAGGCTTGTGGTCTTGTCAGTGCCAAAGAAAAACTCATCGGTGGCATTAATGACTGGCTTAAATTTATTCAATAGTTTATTTCTTAGGGTTATCTTATTGAGATTGTCTAAGATTTGTTTAATAAACTTCATAACTTCGTTACGCCCCGATACTCTTCTATGCCTTTTAAATCAAAATATGGCAATATACACTGGGTGCGGTCACAGCCCTGGATATGGAGTTTCTCAAGCCCCTCTCTCATATGTTTAAGCAGTGGTATCTTGGAGGGGCAGACAAAACTGCATAGCCCGCATTCAATACAATTAAATATACCATAGTTCATCAGCGTCTCATCTATTATGCCTCGCTTTACATATTTAGATAAAAGATGGGGGATTATCCTGACAGGACAGACCTCTTCGCAAAAACCACAGGATATACAAGGCCTCTCCTCCCCATGTTGATTGGTATCAAGCTGCTTCTTTATAGGCAATAGCCTTCCAAGGAATGTGCGCGTATATGAATCGCGGCCCAAGCCTGGACGCAGGAATGCAAGAAACTGCCTCTCTCTATTTTCAGGTATTGCGATAATCTGAGAGAATGCCCTGTCAATAGGGAGACTAAAATCATTCAACTGAAAACCTGTCAAAAGGCTATTTAAGACCACGCGTGCTGGCTTATCAGATTTTAGTCTTTGCGAGAGTATATCTTTCAAGGGTGTGCCAACACGAACCTTTAAATGTCCATTTTCATTGAATAATGGGCCACAGAGGGCTATGGTCCTTTCTATAAGAGGAAGGCCTTCTGCCACAGCCCTATATGCTGCTAAGATTGCCTGGACATTCAGAACAACAATACCAATATTTGCAGCTGAATAGCCATATGGAAACCTCTGCTTGATTATCGTAGGCACAAGCATCTCATCGTAACCTTGAGGATATTTCGGTTCAAGTGGGAATATACTAAACCACTCTAATTGAGAAGCCAGTTTAGCAATCTGTTCAATTATCTTTGTCTTATGGGAGTTGATGGCGAGGTGAACTTTTGAGTTTGGCATTATCCTCTTCAGGATTTTTATACCTTCAAAGAAATGCAATATATTCTTTCCTTCTAATAGGAGTTCTAAAGAAATATTATATGGCTCTGAACCAACGCCATGTATAATTAGATGCTTTACATCTTCAGGTGAGATTATAGAACTCTTGAAACGCGTTGGGATGCCTTCTCTGTCTAAGGAGCTGACGCCTGATATATATATCAACTCCTCTATCTTCTCATTGCTTAACCTCCACCATTCTTGAGAAGAGCCTGGGAGTCTCAGAACCTCGCCTGAGGTGTCCTCTGTTTTTATAAATACCATATTTATGTCACGTTTAAAATAATTTATACGCTTGATATCAGTAACTACACCATTTACAGAAGAATGTATGGGTGAGGATATGGCATCATCATCTCTTGCAATAATCTCGCCTGAACGCACCCTCTGGCCTATCCTGACAAGGGGTCTGACCTCTGTGCCAAAGCCCTGCCTCAAAGGTATAATGGCCTCTTCCGGGACCTTTAACTCAGAAAAGATATCCTGTGCCTGTCCTAAAAATGGAGGAAACCTGTAGCCGCCTGAAAAAGTTGCTCCCCGATTTATTCTGTTCATAATGGCCTTCTAAAAAACTTTCTTTAAACGCGGATTCTCGCGGATTGACACGCGGATTGACACGCGGATTGTCGCGGATAACTTTGATAACAAATCCGCGTAAATCCGTGTGTAATCCGCGTATATCTGCGTTAAAAAATCTTTTTCAGAGCTCTCTTGTGATTTTTTTCACACTTCTTTTTTTAAGAAAATGGGCAAGCCTCTCAAGCTCTATTGAAAGGTCTATATTTAAGAGCTCAACATCAGAGGGGACCTTTGGCCTCATCGGCGCAAAGTTCATAATTGCCCTGATGCCTGAATTTACCAAGGCGTCAATAACCTGCTGTGCAGCCTTTGATGGAACAGCTACAATAGCCATATCAATCCTCTTCTGCTTGATATTAGACTTTAGTTCAGAGATATCTCTAATCTCTACACCTTCCCAGACCTTGCCAATCTTTCTGTAATCAGTATCAAAGGCATTTACAATTCTGAAACCCTGTTCCTTAAAACCCTTGTAAGACAAAAGGGCTGAGCCTAAATTTCCAACACCTATTAGAGCGACCTTCCATTTTCTATCTATGCCGAGTATCTCAAGGATTCTCTCTTTTAAGTCCCCTGCTTGATAACCTCTACCAGGGGTTCCAAATTGACCAAAATATGCGAGGTCGCGCCGCACCTGAGCAGCAGAAAAGCCTGTGCGAGTCGAAAGCTCTTCAGAAGAGACAATCCTGGAGGTGTCTAATTCTGAGAGCGTTCTATAATATATTGAAAGCCTCGGGATTGCTTGGGAAGGGACCTTGGATTTCATTTACCTTTTTTGCTTTTCAATTCAGCCTGTTTCTTTATCTCTAAAAATTTCTTATACTTTTCCTCACCAACACATTCCTTTGCAAATCTACACCATTCAAGGCAGGAAGGCATTGCTTCTTTAAAGACAGCCTCTCCGCATTTTTCGCAAAGGCCTTTTAACTCATCTGTCCAGATCTCTACATCGCTTCCACATTTTGGACATCTAAAGATTTCTGGCTCAGGCTCCCTGAATCCGCCTGAACCAGGACAACGCAGGTCTATCATTCTCACTCCTATAATAATACCAAAAATTTACCACCTTTTTATAGCACAGATGACCGCAGATTAGAAGAAACAGATGATCACAGATGACCTGTTGTATAGAGACTTAACTTATATTGGAATAAAGAAACAAAATTCTTTAATCTGTGATCATCTTGTATCTTTTCATCTGCGATCATCTGTGCATAAAAGACATAAATATAGAATGATATTTTATAAAATTCTACTCAACAATATCCCCCACCACCGGTTCTATTATCACGCCGATTCGCGTAAGATACTTTATACCTTTTTCAATATTATTCTCAGTCCCTTCAAGTTCTAAGACAAGCTCCCCTACTGTCTCTGTAACCTTTGCCCGCCTTATATTTGGCATAATATTATAACGCTTTGCCATCCTAAAAGTTACTGGTTCCTTGACAAGGTCCTGAGGGAATGTAAGCTTCACTATTCTTTTAGCCATAATTATTTCTCCTTTTGCTTTGGGTCTTGCATATCACATACTAATTCGTAATCCACTAATTCTTTAATACTAGGCTTTTCTCCACACACAGGACATTCCAAAGATTTTGGCACCCCTACAATCCTAAAGTTTGACTGGAGTGCATTAAATACTAAAAGTCTTCCCACAAGTAACTCTCCAGTTCCAAGAATAAATTTTAAAACCTCAGTTGCCTGTATAACACCTATTACCCCAGCAACCGCACCTAAAATCCCTGCCTCCTGACAACTAGGTATAGCGCCTTTAGGTGGTGGCTCAGGAAAGAGGCACCTATAACATGGCCCTTTGCCTGGAATGACTGTCATAGCCTGACCGTCGAACCTAAAGATTCCACCATGGGAAAAGGGTTTCCCTGACAAAATACATGCATCATTTACTAAGAACTTAGTTGGAAAATTATCACTTCCATCTACTATAAAATCATATCCTTTTATAATATTTAGAATATTTTTAGAAGTAAGCCTCTCTTTAAAGGTTTCAATCTTTGTATCTGGATTTAGTGCCTTAATCTTTTCCTCTGCAGAGACAGTCTTTGGCCTACCAATATCCTTTCTGAAATGAATTATCTGGCGCTGGAGGTTTGAGAGTTCCACATTGTCACTATCAACTATTCCGAGTTTTCCCACCCCGCTTGCTGCCAGATAGAATGCGCAAGGCGAGCCAAGTCCACCTGCGCCAATAATCAAGACCTTGGCAGACAAAATTTTCTTCTGCCCCTTACCGCCTACCTCAGGAAGGATTATATTCCTGCTATACCGCTCTATTTGTTCTTCTGTCAATTCAAAATTCATTTTGCTAAAATTAGTATTAACCCGTTCAACCGCGTAGGTTGAACAAGGGTTTGACATCCTCCAGCTATTGCTGGGATAATCGATACCTCATCCCCATCCTTAAGAACCGTTACTTCCTTCTTCAAAAACCTAATATCCTCTTCGTTAACATAAAAATTTATAAACCTTCTAATCTTGCCTGTCTCATCAATAAGCCTATCCTTCATCCCTGGGAAGTTTTTCTCTAAATTCTCTATTAATTCTAATATTGTCCCTGCCTCAAGCTTTACCTCAGCAGAATTTTTTGTCAGGGACTGAAGTGGCGTTGGGATTCGAACCTTAATCAGCATGCCTTCCTCCTATCGTTTCACATTCTCTTCAAATGATTCTAAATTTGGCTTTATCTTAACAGGTTTCCCAATATGTTCGCAGACCGCCTCTTGCGTCTTGAGGCCGTTTCCTGTTATGCATATCACAATACTCTCATCCTTCGCAATCTTCCCAGTCTCAATAAGTTTTTTTGTAACTGCTATTGTAACACCGCCTGCGGTCTCTGTAAATATCCCTTCAGTGGATGCTAAGAGTTTTATACCATCAACAATCTCCTCATCTGTAGCATCTTCACCATAGCCGCCGCTCTCCTTGGTTGTCATAACTGCATAATAACCATCTGCTGGGTTCCCTATTGCCAGAGACTTTGCAATGGTCTTTGGCTTGACAGGTTTTATTATATCAGAGCCTTCTTTTATCGCAGTAACAACTGGGCTACAGCCAGAGGCCTGGGCTGCATAAATCTTGGTCTTATAGTCCTTGATAAATCCGAGTCTGTGAAACTCTCTTATCCCCTTCCATATCTTCGAAATAAGCGAACCGCCTGCAACAGGGACAATTAGATGTTCTGGCGCATTCCAATTGAGCTGCTCTAAAATCTCATATACATATGTCTTTGAGCCTTCTGAATAAAAAGGCCTTATATTTATATTTACAAATGCCCACTTATATTTTGACGCAATCTCTGCGCAGAGCCTGTTCACCTCATCATAATTCCCTTCAACTGCTACAAGGTTCGCTGCATAGATAAGGGTGCAGGTAATCTTTCCAGACTCAAGGTCTGCAGGTATAAAGATATAACGTTTGAGATTACTCTGCGCAGCCTGCGCTGCAACTGCATTTGCCAGATTTCCTGTAGATGCACAGGCAACTGTATGAAAGCCAAACTCCTTTGCCTTAGAGATTGCAACTGCCACCACCCTATCCTTAAAAGAAAATGTTGGATGGCTTACTGAATCATCTTTTATATAAAGCTCCTTTACACCTAACAATTTAGCAAGCCTATCTGCTTTTATAAGAGGTGTGTAGCCTGAATATAGTCCACTTGTAGGCTCCCCATCTAAAGGAAGCAGCTCCTTATATCTCCACATATTATTAGGGCGAGAGAGGATGAGTTCCTTTGAAAGAGTTTGTTTTATAGCATCATAGTCATAGTCCACCTCTAAAGGACCAAAACAGTATTCGCATACATATATAGGCTGTTTTGGATATTCCCTATGACATTCCTTACATTTTAGACCTCTGACAAATGACATATTTCGTTAATCCCGTTTAGTCCGTTATGTCCGTTTAGCCCGTTGGAACGGACATAACGGGCTCAACGGGCCTAACGGGCTAAACGAACTAAGACCTTTGTATAAACAACCTAAAAGCCTCGCCTTCCTTCTCTATCTTTAAAATCTTATGCCCCTCTTCTTTTACACTCCTCGGGACATTTAAAATTGGCTCGCCATCATCCAGCAAGACCTCCTAGACCTCGCCAGAAGACATCTCCTCAAGTTTAAGTTTCGTCTTAACAAAGTTTATTGGGCAGGGCGTGCCTCTTAAATCAAGAATATCACTCATTTTAGCAAATCCCCCATAAATTCCAAGTAATTTTTCATACCAACCCTATCAAGCGTAGCACCGATTCTCTCGCGAGGTTTTCCGTTTTGTTTATAGAATTCCATTGTCTTTTCAATTATTGTAAATACCCTGTCATCTGGAATTAGATGAGCAACTGTATCAGCTGGCCTCGGTATATAACCATGCCTTCCGCCAATCCTTACTGCGTGTCCACTTCGCTTTGCCCGCCAGGAATCTGTTGGGCAGACCTTTATACACTGTCCACAATATATGCACCTGTCTGGAAAATATTTAGGCTTCCCAGTCTCCTGGTCAGCAATTATCGCACTGGTTGGGCAGACCTTTGAGCAGAGCCTGCAACCAATACAGGTCACCTCATCCCATATAGGCTCTA
>JBBIOC010000046.1:6454-9950 GCA_037443585.1 Candidatus Omnitrophota bacterium | reverse complement strand
TTCTTTTTAATCACTGTAATCAGACATCCTCATTGTTTTTCTTTATAGGATGTCTAATTTAATTATCAGAAACCTCAAAATAGATTCATTAAGCCTCAGGGCGGCCTTAAACCTATCCATTAGATTTGGCTTCATATTAAAATAATAGAGATAATAAATGCCTTCTCTGCATTTTCTTATGGGATATCCAAGCTTGAGCCTTCCCCATTCTCTCATCTCTTTAAGGCTCCCCTCATTTTTATTTATAAGCTCATTTATCTGATTGGTGAGCTTCTCTGTGCCTTCTTTTCCTAAATCTGGCCGTAATAAAAACATACCTTCGTAGGAATTCATCCCAAAACCCCCATTTTAAGCATTGAATTTATTCATTGTTTCAGTTATTCCATTCTTTATCCAGCTCTCACACGCATCCACAGCACGCTTAATTATACCCTTCAACTTTTTAATCTCGACTTTTGTAAAATTAGCCAAGAGATACCCTGGTAAATCCTTTATATCCTGCCTATTTAAAACACCCACTCTCATACGAGGAAAATCCTGAGTCTGGATTGATTCGATTATAGACAAGAGCCCTTTATGGCCTCCGCTTGAACCTCTGGCCCTCATCCTTAAAACCCCGAATGGGAGGTTTATATCATCGCATACAACAAGCATATCTTTCAAATTTATATTCAATTCTTTTAATATCTTTTCTGTGGAGAGACCTGAAAGATTCATATATGTATAAGGCATTATTAAAAATATATCTTCGTTCAAAAATCTCTTTTCGCCAATAATTGCCTTAAAACGGCTGCCCTCTTTTAAAATTATTTTGTTCTTCTTTGCAAATTCCTCAACTACTAAAAAACCTAAATTATGCCGTGTCCATCTATATCTTTTGCCTGGGTTGCCTAAGCCAACGATTAGTTTCATGCATTAATCGTTACTTCTTCTCCTCCTTCTTCTCTATCTTCTCCGGCTTCTCTGGTTTCTGAGGCGCTGCCTCTTCTACCTCTTCCTCTTTCGGCTTGCGCTCTCTTATTACTTCGGGCTCTGTAATCTCCTCAACCACAGCTTCCTCTTTAGGCTTCTCGACAATGGGTGGTTCAACACTAAAGACAATAGACTCCAAATCCTGCAAAATCTTAACGCCTTCAGGAACTACAATATCTTTTACAAAGACTGCATCATTTATCTTAAGGTTCGAGATATCCATTTCCAGTCTCTCTGGTATATTAGTAGGAAGACACTCTACCTCTACCTCCCATAATATCTGCTGCAAAACGCCGCCTTCTTGTTTCACACCAATGGCTTCGCCTTTTGAAACTAATGGAACCTTTACCCTCAAAACCTGTGTTAAAGAAATCTCATTAAAGTCTATGTGTAAGAGCTCATCCTTAAGAATGTCCCGCTGCAATTCTTTTATTATGACGGTCTTTGGTTTAATCTTTTTTTGGCCTTGAATCTTTAGTGTGAGAATTACATTCTCCCCTGCCTCTGTCTTGAGGAGCTTCAAAAACTCCCTCTTTTGGATTTTAAGGGACAATGAATCCTCGCCTTTCTTATAACATACTGCAGGGATAAGGCCTCCCCTTCTAAGGCTCTTACAAACAGAAGAACCCTTCTCCTCTCGAACCTCTGCATTCAATTCTAAGAATTCCATTTTAATCTCCGTAAAATAAACGTTTTATTGCTATACTGTTAAACTGCTAACTTGTTTATTTGGCTAACAATATAGCAATTTAGCAATATAACAATTTAGCAATTTAATCAAATAGTGAACTCACCGACTCCTCATTGTGTATCCTTTTAATAGCCTCGCCCAAAAGCGGGGCTATAGAAAGGACAACTATTTTTGGGTGAGTCCTGTGGTCATCTACTGGAATAGTATCAGTTACTACCAATGACTTTATAGGCGACTTCTCTATCCTCTGTATAGCAGGCCCGGAAAGAACAGGATGTGTCACTGCTGCATAGATATCCTTTGCACCTGCATCCTTCAAGGCCAATGAGCCTTCTACAATAGAACCTGCAGTGGCTATCAGGTCATCTACTATTATAACATTTTTATTTTTAACTTCACCAAGTATATTCATCACCTCTGCGTTTTTGTCATCTTTCCTTCTCTTGTCCACAATGGCAAGGGAGGCCTTAAATCTCTTAGAATACGCCCTTGCCATCTTTATGCCGCCTACATCGGGTGAAACAACAACTGCCTCTTTAATCTCGAGTTTTGAAAAATATTCTACAAATATATTGACTGCATAGAGGTGGTCAACAGGGATGTCAAAAAAACCTTGAATCTGGCCTGCGTGTAGGTCTACAGTCAGGAGTCTGTTTGAACCTGCCACTGTCAGAAGATTTGCAATGAGCTTTGCAGTTATTGGCACGCGGGGCTGGTCCTTTCTATCCTGCCTCGCATATCCGTAGTAAGGAACTACCGCAGTGATTCTGCTCGCAGAGGCGCGTTTCAATGCATCGATTATAATCAAGAGTTCCATTAGATTGTCATTTGTTGGCGGGCATGTAGACTGCACAACAAAGACGTCCTTGCCTCTGACATTCTCATTTATCTTTACCCTTATCTCGCCTTCACTAAAGGTAGAGACCATTGCATCGCCTAACGGAACCTTCAAGAATCTACAGATATCCTTTGCTAATTTTATATTCGAATTCCCTGCGAAAACTGCTAATTTATTCTTCATAAAATTCTCCTTCACATTTTTTTAATTCACAGATTTGCACAGATTTAAAAATCACAGATTCTCACAGATTTTATCTGTGGAAATCTGTGCCTTATTTTTTCAACACCCTTGCAGGAACTCCTACAACCACCTCACCTTCCTTAACTACTTTGTTTTTCGTAACGACCGCGCCTGCGCCTGTCACTGCCTTCTTTCCAATCTTACAAGGTGCAATAAGGATAGTGCCAGAACCAATAAATGAACCCTCTTCTATGATAGTCTTGTGTTTCTTCTTCCCATCATAATTTGCAACGATTGTGCCTGCGCCTATATTGACATCCTTTCCAACTTCAGTATCACCAATATAAGATTGATGCTTGACTTTGGTTCTGTCTTTAATAATCGAGCGGACAATCTCAGCAAAATTGCCTATTGCTACCGCATTGCCAATCCTTGTCCCACTGCGTATCCTAGCAAAAGGCCCGATTCGGCAATCCTCGCCAATTTTCACGTCCTCTTCAATGATTGTATTCGGATATATAATCGTATCTCTGCCAATCACTACCCCAAAAGATATATATGTGTTTGTTGGGTCAACTATAGTCACGCCATTATTCATAAACTCATCAATTATCCTCTTCTGTAAAATCCTCTGTGCTCGGACAAGCTCATCCCTTGTGTTTATGCCCAATGCCTCATCAGGGTCTTCTATAGATACTGACTCGATATTATCATTCTTAGAAAGGAGTGAGACTATATCTGTTAGATAATACTCTTTCTTTATATTAGTGCCTCGTGACTTAACTTTTTGATACTTCTGGTCACTCGGCACT
>JBBIOC010000046.1:0-6435 GCA_037443585.1 Candidatus Omnitrophota bacterium | reverse complement strand
CGAGTGTCTGTGGCAAAAACTCATGACACGAGGTATTAGTTGGACGAACCTCTTCTAATGTTTTAAAAAGCCTCTCTTTCTTAAAACAGTATACGCCCACATTCACCTCATCTCTGACCTTATCATAGATTGAAGCGTCCTGCTCCTCAACTATCTTTACAATTCTATCATTTGAATTTCTGATAATCCTGCCGTAGCCAGTAGGATTTTTTAAATTCGCTGTAAGTAGTGTGCAGCTTGCATTTGTTGTCCCGTGGTGGTCTATCAATCTTTTTATAGTCTCATCCTTTATTAACGGCGCATCTCCATATATCACAAGCACAGTATCTATTGCCTTTTGTTTCAATAAATACTTTTTTGCCGCCAACACAGCATCTGCAGTCCCTAAAGGTTCTCTTTGAAAAATAAGTTTCAAGTCCTTTAATGCATTTTTCAACTGAACATTTTTCTGGCTTGCTACCACAATGATATTTGATATCCCAGAGTTCTTTATAATATCAAATACATACCTTATCATAGGCCTATCACAGAGCTTATGCAGGACCTTTGGTAATGCAGAATTCATCCTGGTGCCTTCACCAGCAGCTAATATTAAAGCGGCGATGTTTTTCATATTTGTTTTACAAATATGATCCTGAAGCGCCGTTAAACAATGCGACGATTAGGAGCATTGTAGGCGCTGAAGGATCTTCTGCGTTTTTTTCTTTAAAGAAGAGGCTTCCCCTTCGCAAAATCATCAACCGAATCATCAACTTAATCATCAACCAGGTGACAATCGCGTTGCCTTACACCAAAATGTAATGTAAAGCCCTACCTTCGCCAACAGGCTTAATCACCTTAAGTTCTACAAGCTTGACTAACTCTTTATGAACAGCTTGGGCAGAGATTTCGAATAATCCCTGTAAATCTCTATTAGTCACCTTTCCGTTGATATTAATATATTCTACTATCTTCATCTGTTTTGGCGTAAGGGCAATTTGTGCCTGGCCACTTTTCTTCTTGGAGCTAACTTTTAAAACAGCATCCTTGGCTTCTTTAACCGAATAAGCTACTCCGTCACTAAAATACTCAAGCCATTGTGTAATATCTCCGTTGCTCTGTTGAGCTGTCTTTAACGCTGCATAATATGCCTGTCTATCCCTGTCATAATAATCATCCAGAGCAAAAATTCTTCTGTGATCAAAACCACTTAAATATAAAATTAACATAGCAAATAACCGAGCAGTTCTACCATTGCCATCAATAAATGGATGAATTCTTGCTATCTCATAATGAACAACGCCTGCCAATAATACTGAATTAATTCCCCATGTTTTATCGAGATTAAGCCAATCTATAAATTCTTGGACAAGCTGAGGCACTTCTTCTGTCTTAGGTGGCATATATTCTACGACTTCCTTGAAAGTCGTGCCATCAAAAATTCTTTTGCCAACAAAGACTTGTCTATTTCTAAAAACTCCAGAGTCCGCTGTGTTTTGCATTACATTTTTGGTTATAATCCTATGAATATTTAATAAGTCAGCAACTTTAAATTTTCCTTTTTCGGCAAGAGTGGGAATTTTTTCTAACGCTTCTATGTAATTCAAGGCTTCTTGCTTATCCTTGTTAGTGGCAACAACATCTTTTCCTGCAGCCAAAGCCTCGACTTGTTCAAGAGTTAATTTATTACCTTCAATCGCAGTTGATGAATGAGTATTGCGAAGCAACGCCTGTCGCCTTAATTTGGCTTCCCATTTCGGCACAAGATGAGCCTGCTCGATAACCTCGCGTGCTGCCGCAATAGCCGTAAGGTTATTTAAGATTTTTTCGGTAATCGTGTATTTTGGGTTAAATGGCATAATATCGCTCCAGCAAATGACAACCTAATTAAAAATATAATCTACCGACTGCAATTTATCGCTTGTGCCCTCGTAGTTCACTTTATACCCTTCAATAACATATTGCCTTGGGTTGGAGATTGTAGGCAAAGGTGTAAAGACAATGATAAGGTAATTCTCGCTAGGAAATTTTATTCTTGATTTTTTAATGGCCTCTATCATTCCTTCAAGCATGGGGTTAATTTCTTCCTCTCGGATACAGATAACCATAACTTTAAAAAAAGATTTAATGTCTATCAACTTACAAAAATCCCACATTATCTCATCCTTGCTGGTTAGCCATTCTGATTCCAAGGCTAACTCTATCCCCATATAATCTTTATAATCATTGCCTAATTCTTTACTCCAGCACAGATCAACTATATATTCCTGCTCCCCTTCCGCCAGGATATTGGGTTTTGCCCAGACACGGAAACCATGCCCTACGCCTCCATTATAAAAGCACCGATATATGGCCTTTGTCCATTCAGAAGTGTTTGAATCGGGTGTTAGCATAGCTATCTTTTTAAAATTCTCATAAAAATTTTTATATAACTCTTCTATTGTCATTTTATTTGGCGTCTAAAATTGTGGTTCCTCTAAATAAACAATTGCTTATTTTTTACATAGCTACAATAATATTGATAATTGCCTCTTAAAGCAAAAGCAAACCAATAAATAATACCGCCTATACCAGCGGTTACAACAGCGACAACAATACAAATGATTGAAGCTAACCAAACTCCCTTGGTCAAAGCCCATAAGGGGCAAAAGAAAAATGCCGCCCAATTCCATTTGCCTCGGTATGCTTCGTTACTTTCACTTATTTTTGTAAATTCTCCCTGATAATATCTTGAGAGGCCAGAAAAATTAACTTTTTTCTGTGTCTGATTTAGGCTCTCTCCACAATGTTTACACTTGATGGCATCATCTTGAATCTCTTCGGCACAAAACGGACATTTTTTCATCAAACACCTCCCGTTTTTGTTTCTAATTTCTATTCGCCCATTGCGTTATCTATCACGCTACTGTACCGAAGGCTTTAATTTCGCCTGAGCATCAAGGTTGCACAGCACCACTCGCAAGATTAACTTGACAAAATGCTCGGGTGCTGTGCACCGAACCTGAAGCAGAACCCGAACGAAGTGAGTGGTTCTGCTGAATGGTTCGGTGGCTGGGATGCCTGGGCTCGAACCAGGATACCGAGACCCAAATTCTCGTGTCCTACCATTGGACGACATCCCAATTCCGTTTAGCTCGTTAAGTCCGTTTAGTTCGTTTAGCCCGTTAACGGACATAACGGACTAAACGGGCATAACGGACTAAACGAACTAACTAAATCCTCCCTCTTTCCTTCTCATACGCCTCCAACACCTTCTTCTGTATATACTCCCTGCACTCTGCAGTGATTGGGTGGGCTATATCTTTGTGTTCGGACTGCCGGGATTCTTCCCCTTGCAAAACCTCCTTTACAGGTGCTTGACTTAGTTCAAGCTTTGCTCCGCATTCGTTGCAGAATTTGCTCCTTATTACATTTTTGTGCCCGCATTTAGGGCAGCTCTCTTTTATCTTTCTAGAAGGCATTGCTACAAAGAGTCCGCTTCTACCTTCGATTACCTTTATATTCCTGACCACAAAGGCATTATCAAATGTAACAGTTGCATATGCCCTCAGCCTGGTATTCTGTCCATCTTTTAGTGAGATTCTAACCTCGGTGATCTCCATAGCCTTACCCTCCATAAGTAGCTACAACAAAAATCTCCCACCTACAACCCTTCAGCCTTAGATTCTCCTGTAGAGCAATCGCCTCCTTCCTGTCTCTGAATATGCCAAACACAGTTGGACCACTTCCACTCAAACACGTTCCAACTGAACCCGACTGATTCAGCAATTCCTTTGCTCTTTTGACTTGAAGCTCCTCTTGTAAAAGAAGCCCTTCGAAGACATTGAAAAGTCTCTTTCCTATTAAGGATATGTCAGAATTTTCAATGGACTGCTTTAATAATTTAACACTCGAATTTCTCTCTGTCAACCCCATATCTTCATTAAAAGAGTCCAACTTCTTGTACATATCGGCCGTAGAAATATTTAGCCTTGGCCAAATCAATACCTGAGATAATAAAAGTGTTGAATCAATCTTTTCTAATTCATCACCTATGCCTCTACCAATAGCATAGGTATAATCGCTCAAAAAGAATCCCACATCTGCACCAAGCCTTCTTGCGATATAAAGAAGGGATTCTTTATCTAAACTTAAATCATAGAGTCTTTGGACTGCATTTATAATAGAGGCAGCGTTTGAACTCCCCCCTCCGAGCCCGCTAGAGATGGGGATATTTTTTTTAATAAATATATCTACGCCAAGACTTTTATTTAAAAAATTAGAGACCTCCTCAACTGCCCTATACATAAGATTATCTCGACCAACCGACAAATTTTCTGAATCAGTCCTTATCTCTATCCCTTTGGACCTCTTTTTAACTATTATCTCATCACACAGGTCTATCTTCTCAAAGAGCGTCACTATATTGTGATAACCATCTGGCCTTCTATTTAAAACATTTAAATATAGATTCAACTTTGCTGGGGAGAAAACTGTGATTTCTTTCATATCGATAAATCGGAAATTAGGTAATTGGGAAATTAGGATTTGAATATTGGGAGATTTGGATATTAGGGAGGGATTTTTCCCAAATCTCCTAATCACCTAATCTCCAAATCCCAATATCCTAATCACCTAATATCCGCATTATAACTACTTTCTCCTCAACACCCTCCTTGCAGCCTCTGCAATATCCTCAGCAGTCAATTTGAATAATTTGAAAAGCTCTGACGGGCTACCTGATTCACCGAATCGGTCTCTTATTCCTACAAATTCTATAGGCACTATTATATTCTCAACCAGCACCTCTGCTACTGCACTGCCAAGCCCACCTGCCAGGAGGTGCTCTTCAGCAGTAACTATAGCGCCTGTCTCACCCGCTGCATCCAATATTGCCTCTTTATCAATGGGTTTAGGGGTATGGAGATTCAAAACCCTCGTAGAGATATTTTCCTTCTTCAGGATTTCATGGGCAAGGAGCGCCTCATATACTAAATGCCCGCAACTAATTATGGTCATGTCCTTTCCATCCTGTAATATATTTGCCTTTCCAATCTCAAATGGGGTGTTATTTTCTGTTATAATAGGAACAGGACTTCTTCCAAGCCTAAGATAAACAGGCCCTTGATAATCACATGAAGCAAGCGTTGCCTTCTTTGCCTCTATTGCATCGCAGGGGACGATTACACTCATATTCGGTAGAACGCGCATAAGTGTTATCTCTTCAATAGCCTGATGCGTTGTCCCATCTTCACCAACTGAAATCCCTCCGTGAGAACCAACTATCTTTACATTTAGATTCATATATGCAATTGAAACCCTGACCTGGTCCCATGCCCTGCCTGCAGCAAAGACACCAAATGTGCAGGCGAATGGAACCTTCCCGGAAAGGGCAAGGCCTGCAGCTGTGCCCATCATATCCTGTTCACTCACACCAGAACCAAAGAACCTCTCAGGATAATATTTTTTAAACCAACCTGCCCTTGTAGAATCTGTGAGGTCTGCGCACAAGACTACAACATCCTCCCTCTTTGCGCCTAATTCAACCAATGCCTCACCAAATCCATCTCGTGTAGGCTTCAGCATCCTTCCAGCTCCTTTAGCGCCCTCTCCAGTTCCTCTTTCTTAGGTGCAACCCCATGCCAGGAATTTTCATTTTCCATAAATGACACACCCTTGCCTTTTATGGTATGGGCTAATATTACTGTGGGTTTTTCTTTTGAAGTTTCAATTCTATTGAAGGTATCGATAAGTGAAATAAAATTATGACCATCTGCCTCTAACACATTCCAGCCAAATGAGCTCCATTTCTCTCGCAAGGGTTCTAAATCTTTTATATCCTTAATCGGCCCATCTATTTGAAATTTATTATAGTCAACAATCCCGCATACATTATCTAATTTATAATGGGAAGCGGTCATTGCTGCCTCCCAAACTTGTCCTTCATCCAGTTCCCCGTCTCCCATCAAGCAATATATCCGCTTTGAACTTCTATCTAACTTCGCAGCAAGTGCAAAGCCATTTGCGATTGATAGACCCTGACCCAGTGAACCGCTTGAAATCTCAATGCCAGGCAGACCTTTTTGCGGATGACCTTGAAGTCTTGTACCGAGTTTCCTCAAGGTAAAAAGCTCATCTTTTGGAAAATATCCAGCTGCTGAAAGGACCGCATAAAGACAAGGACACCCATGCCCTTTTGAAAGTATGAATATATCTCTTTCTTTCCAGTTAGGCTCTTTTGGATTGTGCCTCATCTTATAAAAATATAGTGTTATTAAAATCTCTACAATTGAGAGGGAGCCGCCTGTGTGCCCTGAGCCTGCGCGTTCAAGCATTATCAAAATATCGCGCCTTATATCTTTTGCTATTTTTTTTAAATATTCTATATCTGGACGCTGCTTCATTTTTTAAATCACAGATTAACAGGTATAATCAGTTAATCTGATAAACTAATAGTTCTTTGGTAGATTTATAGCA
>JBBIOC010000045.1:0-9981 GCA_037443585.1 Candidatus Omnitrophota bacterium | reverse complement strand
GAACTAAACGAACTAAACGAGCCTAATGAAATTAACGAGCGGGTAATTTTTCGAGATTAAGATGCCGCAGGAACAGAAGATTCGAATTAAATTAAAAGCATACGACCATAGGCTGCTAGATCAATCAGCAGCTGAAATTGTAGAAACAGCAAAGAAGACAGGGGCAAAGGTCTCTGGACCAATCCCTTTGCCTACAAAGAGAGAGATTTATACTGTCCTGCGTTCACCGCACGTAGATAAAAAGTCTCGTGAACAGTTTCAACTAAAGACTCACAAGCGATTGCTTGATATAATCAGCCCGACATCAAAGACGATAGACGCGTTAAGAAAATTAGATTTGCCAGCGGGGGTAGATGTGGAGATAAAATGAACGGTATTTTAGGAAAGAAATTAGGTATGACACAAATTTTCGATGAGAATGGGACATTTATGCCAATTACTGTTATTGAGGCAGGGCCCTGCCCAATTTTAAAAATCTCTGAAAAAGATTCAGATGGTTTTAGAGGTGTGAGATTGGGTTTTGAGAATAAGAAGGAAAACAAAGCCATAAAGCCAGAACTAGGGCTATATAAAAAAGTAGGTGTTTCTCCTAAACGCTTTGTGCATGAAATAAAATGGCGCGAGGCAGGTGAATTAAAATTGTGTCAAGAGATTGATGTGAGTCTATTTAAAGAGAATGAATATGTGGATATTACAGGCACTTCTATTGGAAAAGGATTTCAAGGCGTTGTTAAACGTCACCATTTTAGAGGCGGACCGGGGGGCCATGGCTCTATGTTTCATAGGGCGCCTGGCTCGATTGGCTCAATGGCAGGTGGCAGGGGCTGCAGAAAGAATGTTAGAAAAGGCCAAAGGATGGCTGGCCGGATGGGTGGCGAATGCGTAACTGTTCAGAATTTGAAGATTGTTAAGATAGACCCTGAAAATAACCTGCTTTTAGTAAAAGGACCTGTGCCTGGTTATGACGGGTCTTATCTTGTCATAAGGAAAAGCAAAAAGCACAGATGAGCACAGATTTCAAGTTAAACTCACGTTTTCACAGATCAGCACAGATATCTGTGCTGATCTGTATCTTTTAATCTGTGCCCATCTGTGTATTAAATAACACGATGCCAAGCATTGACGTTTTTGACTTAACAGGTAATAAGGTTGAAAGTTTTGAGTTAGACCCTGATATTTTCGGCGCCAGGATTAACGAGAAGGTTTTGTATCAAGTTATTACAGCATATAGAAATAACCAGCGTCAAGGCACAGCCTCTACCAAGACGCGAAAAGACGTTAGCGGTGGAGGTAGAAAGCCTTGGAGGCAGAAAGGCACGGGTAGGGCTCGCGCAGGTTCTATCAGGTCGCCTTTATGGAAAGGTGGTGGAAAGATTTTTGGTCCACATCCGCGAGACTATTCAGTTCGACTTCCAAAGAAGGTAAGGCAGGTAGCCCTCATATCCGGACTTAGCGCAAAACTAAGGGATAATGAGCTCTTGATGGTTTCAGCTGACCCTGTCTTTGAGAAGCCAAAGACAAAGGCCTTTGCAGAGATTATATCTCAATTAAAGATAGATGGCAAGAAATGCCTTTATATAAAAACAAACCCGGATACTAATCTTGTAAAATCTGGGAGGAATCTAAAAAACCTTATAATTAGAACAAGCCAGGATTTCAATGTATACGACTTATTAACAAATGATAAGGTTATATTTTCTAAAGAGACATATAAGAAGATAGTAGAAAGGTTGAAAAGATAGTTATGCAGTCATCATATGATATTGTCAAATTTCCAATACGTACAGAAAAAGGCACAGAGATTTTGAAAGGGAATAAATATCTCTTCTGCGTAGATATTTTTGCAAATAAGATCCAGATTAAAAAGGCGGTTGAAGAGATATATAAGGTAAAGGTGTCCAAGGTAAATACTGTGATAACGCGCGGGAAATTGCGCAGGATTAGATATCAGGAAGGCAAGACCCCAGACTGGAAAAAGGCGATTGTGACATTAAGACCCGGTGATAAAATCGAAGTAGCAACTTAAAACGTTCGTTTAGCCCGTTAGGGCCGTTGAGTCCGTTATGCCCGTTCAACGGGCTAAACGGACATAACGGGCTAAACGGACAAAACGAAACTTAGATTTGGAGATATAAAATATGGGTATCAAGCAATTCAAACCAACAACGTCATCGCTTAGATGGACAGCAATATCAGATTTTAAAGAGATTACAAAGACCAAGCCAGAACGTTCCCTAACAGTCCATTTAAAGAAAACAGGCGGGAGGAATTTCTCTGGTCAGATTACAAGCAGGTTTATAGGCGGCGGGCATAAACGAAGGTATCGAACTATAGATTTCAAAAGAGACAAATTAGATATACCGGCAAAGGTCATTTCTATTGAATACGACCCAAATCGCTCAGCCAGGATTGCCCTGCTTCAATATCAGGACAATGAAAAGCGATATATACTATATCCTCTTGGACTTAATATTAATGATGAGATAATAGCAAGTCGCGGCGAGATAGAGATAAAACCAGGGAATGTGATGCCGTTACGAAATATCCCTCCCGGGACGCCCATACATAATTTAGAACTCTTTAAGGAAAAGGGAGGCCAGATAGTCAGAAGCGCAGGTTCACAGGCTATAATTCTGGCAAAGGAAGGGGAATTCGCACATGTGAGACTGCCTTCAGGAGAGATCAGGCTTATGGATTTAGATTGTATGGCTACGATTGGACAGGTGGGCAATCTTGAACATGAGACTGTCTCCATTGGAAAGGCAGGTCGTTCAAGATGGTTAGGAAAGAGGCCGAGAGTAAGAGGGGTTGCTACTAATCCTGTTGACCACCCTATGGGTGGAGGTGAAGGCAAGTCATCAGGCGGAAGGCATCCGTGTTCGCCAAAGGGGTTGTTGGCAAAAGGACTCAAGACGCGAAGGCATAAGAAGCAGTCGGATAGGTATATTCTTAAGCGAAGAAAATGACGGAGGTTACATAAGGTTACATAAGGTTTCGGAAGGTTACGGAAGGTTGCATAAAAAAGCAACCTCCCGTAACATTAAGTAACATTCCGTAACCTTAAGTAACCTCCATTATATTTTAGAAGGAGAAGAATATGCCCCGTTCACTTAAAAAAGGCCCATTCGTCGAACCAAAATTATTAAAAAAGATACTTGAGTTAAAGAACAGAGGAGAAAGAAGACCGGTAAAGACCTGGTCGCGACGCTCTACTGTTGTGCCTGATTTTGTAGGAGCCACCATCTCAATTTATAATGGAAGAAAGTTTATTCCAATCTTTATAACTGAGGATATGGTTGGCCATAAGCTTGGAGAATTTGCACCGACGAGGCTCTTTAAAAAGCACGGCGCGCATACAGAGCGGTCGCTGGAGAAGACGTGATTACCCGAGCAAGAGCGAGATTTGTCAGGATTTCACCGAGGAAGACGAGACAGGTTATCAAACTCATAAAAGACAAGAATGTAATTGAGGCACTGGCCTTGCTCGATTCAATTGAAAAGAAATCCGCATTATATATTAAAAGGGTTTTGAAGTCAGCTGTTGCAGATGCTGAGAAAAAGGCCAGGCTTAAACCTGGGGAACTCTATATATCAAAGATATTGGCTGATGGAGGGCCTATGTGGAAAAGGTATAGGGCTGCTTCTATGGGCCGCGCTACGATGATTCGCAGGCGGACGTGTCATATTACTGTGGAATTGGATAAAAGATAAAAAAATGATTACACAGATTAAATCTCGGTAAATCTGTGTAATCTTCTTTCAAAATCTGTGTAATCAAGTATAATTAATGCATTTATCTTGAGGATTATACTATGGGACAAAAGGTTCATCCATATAGTTTCAGGTTAGGTTATATAAGGGATTGGAAGTCTAAGTGGTTTTCAAAGAGCAAAGACTTTGGCAGTCTTTTAGTTGAAGATGCCAAGATAAGAAAATATATCAAGAAGAGTCTTCCTCAAGCTGCAATTGCAAATATAGAGATTGAACGTTCTTCAAATAAGATTCATTTGATAGTCCACACAGGCAGGCCAGGCGTAATAATAGGAAGAAAAGGCGCAGAGATAGATAGGTTGAGGGACGAGATTAATGAGATTACTAATAAAGAGATTCAGATAGATATAAAAGAGATAAAAGACCCTACTCTTTCCGCCCAACTAGTAGCTGAAAATATTGCATTTCAATTAGAACGAAGGGTGGCATATAGGCGGGCTATGAAGAAGGCAGTCCAGCAGGCATTGACATCAGGGGCACAGGGAGTAAAGTTAAGGTGCTCAGGCAGACTCGCAGGTGCAGAGATAGCAAGGAGCGAGAGCTATATGCAGGGCAAAGTTCCCCTGCAGACAATAAGGTCTGATATTGATTATGGTTTTGCTGAGGCGCTTACAACATATGGCTTGATAGGGGTAAAGGTCTGGATATATTTAGGGGATAAGATACTTGCTAAAAAGGGGAAAGGCATAAATGGCATTGATGCCCAAGAGAGTAAAATTTCGCAAGGCGCAAAGAAGCAGGCGTAAGGGCATTTCTACACGGGGTTTTAGCATCGGTTTTGGCGAATTCGGGCTTCAGGCACTTGAAAATGCCTGGCTTACAAATATTCAAATAGAGGCGGGCAGGGTTGCTCTTATGAGGACTTTAAAAGGCAGCGGTAAGGTGTGGATAAGGGTATTTCCTGATAAGTCAGTTTCTAAGAAACCCGCTGAGACCCGTATGGGCAAGGGCAAAGGCGAGCCTGCCTTTTGGGTAGCTGTGATAAGAAGAGGGAAGGTTCTGTTTGAAGTGGGAGGCGTAGCAGAGAGTCTTGCGAGAGAAGCAATGCGTCTGGCAGCAAATAAACTCCCGTTCAAGACAAGATTCGTTACTAGAAAAGAACACTCGGTGGTTTAATGAAGACGCAACTTATGGAGGCCAATAGGCCGACATAAGTTGCTGTCTGAATTAAACCCTTGACATTTTGTCTGAAAATTAAACTATAGCAAAATGTCAAGGGTCAAATTCGCACACATCACTTACGTAGGCCTGTAAGGTCTACATAAGTGATGTGCTCATTAGATATGACAAAGGCCGCAGATTTAAGGAATCTTTCAAAAGCTGAATTGGAAGAGAAACTCGTAAATCTTAAAAAAGAACTTTTTGACTTAAAGGCAGTTTCCAAGTCGGGAAGGATTGAAAAACCTCATAGAATCAATGAAGTTAAAAAAGATATAGCAAGGATATTTACAGTATTAAACGAAAGCGCCAAGAGATGAATGTAGTCAGAGGAAAGAGAAAAGAACGGATTGGGACTGTTATTAATAATAAAATGCAGAAGACGATTATTGTAAGGATTGACCGTAAAACGAAGCACCCTGTTTACAAGAAGGTTATTGCAAGGTCATCGAAGGTAATGGTGCATGATGAAAAGAATGAGGCTAAGATTGGGGATAAGGTCAGGATAGCAGAGACAAGGCCGTTGTCGAAGAATAAACGTTGGCGACTGGTAGAAATAATCGATAGAAGTTCACATTGATAATACGGGGCTGAAGATGATCCGGATGCGCACAATCCTAGATGTTGCAGACAATACAGGGGCAAAGCGGGCCTCCTGTATTGGTGTTATTGGCAGAAGCGGCAGGCTCTTTGCTGAAATAGGCGATATTGTAACTGCAAATATTAAAGAGGCGACCCCAGATGCTGTTGTAAAAGAAGGCGAGGTCGTCAAGGGGGTTGTTGTGCGGACAAAGAATTTTATTCGCAGAACAGACGGGTCTTATCTGCGCTTTGATTCTAATGCATTTGTCATAGTAGACCCTCAGATGAATCCGCGCGGAACCCGCGTATTTGGTCCAGTGGCTAGGGAGTTAAGAGACAAGAATTTTATGAAGATTATTTCGCTGGCGCCGGAGGTTATCTAACCTGGTTAGAATTTGCCAGATTAGATGCAAAAAAGAAAAATTTAGCTTTGTAATCTGGCAAATCTAACCAGGTTAGAAAAGTATGAGAAGAGTATGTATAAGATTAGGAAAAATGATAATGTAATAGTAATGAAGGGCAAGGACAGGGGAAAATCAGGAAAGGTGATAGCAGTCTTTCCTGACGAAAACAGGGCGATTATTCAGGGGATAAATTTTGTTAAAAGGCACCTCAGGAGAACGCGAGAGGACCAACAGGTAGGAATAATTCTGAAAGAGAGCCCAATAAGCATCGCGAACCTAGGTCTAGTCTGCCCTAAATGCAATAAACCTTCACGTATCAAGTTTACCTTTTTGTCCGATGGCACAAAGGTTAGGACCTGTAAGCGATGCGATGAGATTATATCGTAACTAACCAATTCAACCTACGCGGTTGAACAATTGTTCAACCGCGTAGGTTGAAAAGGTAAAAGATGATTCCGAGACTATTAGAAAGATACAAAAAAGAGGTTGTGCCTGAGCTTGTGCGAAGCTTTAAATATAAAAATAGACTACGAGCCCCGCAGATTAAAAAGATAGTGGTGAATATGGGTGTTGGTCAGGGGGGTCAGGATATAAAGATATTAGAGCAGGCAATGCAGGAGCTCGCGCTGATAACCGGTCAGAGACCTGTTATTACAAGGGCAAAGAAGGCCATTGCCAACTTTAAGATAAGGAAGGGAATGCCTATTGGCTGTAAGGTTACCTTACGGGGTTACAGGTGTTATGAGTTTTTAGACAGGCTCTTGAATGTAGCACTGCCAAGAATAAAGGATTTCAGGGGCGTTCCAGCAGATTCGTTTGATAATGGCGGAAATTATTCGCTCGGAATCAATGAGCAGACCATCTTCCCCGAGATAGAATACGATAAGGTACAGAAGATTCAAGGGATGGATATCACCTTTATTACGAATTCAAGGTCAAAGAAGGAGGCATATGAATTGCTGAGGTTATTTGGGATGCCTTTTCAGAGCGAGCTTAAAAAACCTAACGAGAGGAAAGATGGCAAAACAGTGTCTAATACTAAAACAACAGAGACCTCCAAAGTTTAAGGTCCGCAAATACAATAGATGTAGACTCTGCGGCAGGCCAAGGGGATTTTTAGGAAAGTTTCAGATATGCCGCATCTGTTTCAGAGAACTCGCATCCAGGGGAGAGATACCTGGAGTGACCAAGGCAAGTTGGTGATACAGTATTAAAAATAAATTTTGACGCGGATGCACGCGGATTACACACGGATTTACGCGGATTTAGTGCCGGGATATCCGCGACCATCCGCGTGCAATCTGCGAAAATCCGCGTTAAAGAGGTTTCTATATATGTCCATAACTGACCCTATTGCAGATATGTTGACAAGGATTCGCAATGCCAGCCGCGCAAAAAAAGAAAAAGTAGATGTGCCTTTTTCAAAGCTTAGCCAAGAGGTCCTTTCAATTTTAAAAAGGGAGAAGTTCGTTCAGGATTTTCAATTTATCGAGGACAAAAGACAAGGTGAGTTGCGAGTTTATCTTAAGTATACAAAATCAAATCAACCCGCTATATTAGGAATAAAGAGGGTCTCAAGGCCAGGCTTGAGGATATATGCCAGAAAGGATAAGCTTCCGAGGGTCTATGGCGGTTTGGGTATAGCCATTCTCTCTACTTCGAGGGGAATTGTTACCAATGCTCAGGCACGCGAGATGAATGCGGGAGGAGAGGTTATTTGTTACGTATGGTGATACTATGTCACTTATAGGGAAAAAACCTATAGAGATTCCAAGGAATATAAAAGTCACACTTGCTGACTTTAAGGTATTAGTTGAAGGGCCTAAAGGAAAACTTGAATTTCGCATCCCATTTGGAATCCAGGTAGAGATAAATGAATCAAAGGTATTTGTCAAAAGAAATTCTGATAATAAATTTAGCAAATCCCTTCATGGGCTTGTTCGTTCAATGATTAATAATATGATTATTGGCGTAAATTCTGGTTATTCTAAGGGATTGGAGATTCAGGGCGTGGGTTTTAGAGGACAGGTTCAGGGCAAGTCATTGCTTCTGCAATTAGGTTTTTCGCATCAGATAAACTATCCTATCCCCGAAGGCATCACGATTGAGACCCCGAAACCTACGAATCTCATTATTAAAGGTATTGACAAACAGAGAGTGGGCCAGGTAGCAGCAGAGATAAGAAACTTTTTCACACCCGAGCCGTATAAAGGAAAAGGCATCAGGTATGCCGGGGAATATGTTCGGAAGAAAGTAGGAAAGGCTGTGGCATGAAGTTATACATTAAAGACAAAACAGAATTGAGCAGAATAAAGAGGCATCTACGGATTAGAAAAAAAGTTATAGGAACGAAGGAGAGGCCAAGGCTTAGTGTTCACAGAAGTCACAAGAATATTTATCTCCAATTTATAAATGATATAGACGCTAATACTATCTTTTCAATATCTACATTAAGTAAAGTCTTTAGAGAAAAGTTTGCAAAAGGCGGAAATATTGAGGCTTCTAAGCAGCTTGGCATCTTAGCAGGAAACGAGGCGAATAAAAAAGGAATAGAAAATATAGTCTTTGACCGCGGTGGATATCTTTACCACGGGAGGATTAAGGCGATTGCTGAAGGGCTGAGAGAAGCGGGGCTTAAATTCTAGCGACCTTTAAAAAATATTTTTTAAACGCGGATACACGCAGATTGCACGCGGATTTGCGCAGATTTATTGTGAAAAGTATCCGCGAATATCCGCGTGTAATCCGCGGAAATCCGCGTCAAAGTTAATTTTTTAAGAAACCTTTTAGTATGCCAGAGAAAATCTTAGAGAGAACTGAAGAACAACAGGAGCAGCTTACTGAAAAGGTCATTTCAGTCAATAGAGTTGCCAAGGTTGTCAAAGGGGGTAAACGGTTTTCCTTTACAGCATTGGTAGCGGTTGGCAATGGCAAGGGGACTGTGGGGTGTGGATTTGGCAAGGCGAATGAGGTCAGTGATGCAATAAAGAAGGCCCTTGTGGATGCGAGGAAGCATTTTATAAATGTGCCTATGAAGGGCCAGACAATACCGCATGAGGTAATGGGGCATTTTGGAGCAGGAAAGGTTGTTTTAAAACCCGCTTCACCTGGCACAGGGGTTATTGCAGGCGGGTCAGTTCGTGCGATGTGCGAGGTATGTGGAATAAAGGATATCTTGACCAAGTCGCTTGGCTCAAATAACCCTGTCAATATTACTAAAGCTGCAATAGAAGGGTTTAAAAGATTGAGATTGGAAAGAGAAGAATGAAGATCCAAGATATTCACGCGCCTAAGGGCGCAAAGAAAAGAAGAAAGATTATAGGAAGAGGCACTGGTTCAGGCCATGGCAAGACCTCTACGAAAGGACATAAGGGCCAGCGCGCACGTTCTGGAAAAGGCAAGGTGCCTGGTTTTGAAGGCGGACAGATGAGTTTGATTCGGAGATTACCAAAGAGGGGTTTCAGGAGTTACCCTGACCTAAAATTCAATATTATAAATCTAAATCAACTGAACGAATTGCAGGAGGCGCCAGAGATTACACCGGAACATTTGCGCAGTATTGGAATGATAAAAGGCAAGACCCGACTTTTAAAGATATTAGGAGACGGGGAATTGGCATTGCCTCTAAATATAAAGGCGCATGCGTTTTCGAAGGGTGCGGTGGAGAAGATTACTAAAATAGGCGGGAAAGCAGAGATAATCAAATAAGCACATAATTTACGAACACCTGCGGGTGTGAGTAAATTATTGTGCGAATTTGACCCTTGACATTTTGTCTTAGAAAAATTTTTGCAAAATGTCAAGGGTTTAATTCAGACAACAACTTATGTCGGCCAGTTGGCCTCCATAAGTTGTGTCTTCATTAAATATGTTAGGCGCATTAGCCAACTCATTCAAGATTCCAGACTTAAGACGCAGAATACTTATAACTGCTTTTTTATTGAGCGTCTATAGAATTGGAGCATATATTCCCACCCCCGGTATTAATGGCGCTATGCTCGCTCAGTTTTTTGAGAATATCGCAAGGACTCAGGGCGGTGCGCTGTTCGGTATTATGAATATGTTT
>JBBIOC010000044.1:0-10272 GCA_037443585.1 Candidatus Omnitrophota bacterium | reverse complement strand
GAAGGTGGAGAGAGGCAGTGGTCAGTCTTGACTAAGAAATTTATTGGAGAAGGTGGATATGTTAAAGGGGCCTCTTGCGTAAGGGTTGAGTTTTCTAAAGAAGATACAAAGGCCTGTCCAGTAATAAAAGAAATCCCAGGAAGTGAATTCAAGATAGATACGGATTTAGTAATCCTTGCAATCGGCTTTCTCCATCCTGAACACAATGGATTACTTAAGCAATTGGGCGTAGAGCTTGATTCTAATGGGAATGTAAAGACAGATGAATCTCATATGTCCTCTATTAAAGGTGTATTCTCTGCAGGTGATATGCGAAGGGGCCAATCTTTGGTTGTCTGGGCAATCTATGAAGGAAGAATCACAGCATTCCATATCAATAGATACCTGATGGGCAAATCCTACCTAAGCGCGGTGTAAAATTTTCAACCACATCGTAAACAAGCATCGTAATAGAATTGACTATTTTTTATTTTGTGATAGAATTAAGGAATATTATGGAATAATAAGGAATTCCAAAAGGAGCCTCATAATTGATTGATATAAGAAAATATTTAACAGTGAGAGAAGCAGCTAAAAAACTTGATTTAACCGAAGAGCGGGTTCGCGAACTCATAAATCTTAAAGAAATCTGCGCCACTAAGATAGGCAAATGGAGAATTAGACCTCAGGATCTGAAGGAATTTATAAGAAAAAGAACTAACATTAAGAAGTAGAATTTGAAAACAAGAAAGGAGAGAAGTTGATTATGAGTAATAGACTCAAGAAAATTATAAAGACCCTTAAAACTTTAGAAAAAGAGGTAAAGAATAAATATAAAGCAGAAGTCGTTGGAGTATTTGGCTCTTATGTTCGCGGGGAACAAAGAAGGTATAGTGATATAGATATTCTTGTGAAGTTTTTTGAGGGCGCTACACTGCTTGATCTCGTTGGGCTTGCAGATTTTTTGGAAAAAAATTTAAATGTGAAAATAGATATTGTTCCTGTTGATACTATTAGAAAAGAAATTAAACAGCGGGTTTTAAAGGAGGCGGTTTATTTATGAGAGACCCAAAACTCTATTTGAGAGATATCTTAGAAGCAATGTTATCTATTGAAAAATTTGTTGAAGGAATTGATTTCGAGGATTTTAAAAAGGATGATATGAAATCCAGTGCAGTTATAAGAAAGTTTGAAATTATAGGAGAGGCGGTCAAAAATGTTCCAGAGAATATTAAAAAGAAATATAGATCTGTACCTTGGAAAGATATGGCAGGAATGAGGGATAGGCTTATTCATTTTTACTTTGGCATAAAGTATGAACTTGTATGGGAGACTATAAAAAAGGATATTCCGGAGCTAAAGCCCTTAATTAAAAAGATTCTGAAGGATTTGAGATAAAAAATATGCGCTGAAAAATGGGCAGTATAAAATATTGAGGACTATGGAGATAATCGTATTACTCTTAGTTGTGCTATCTGTTGTATCAGCTGTGGTTGTTGTTTGGGTTGTATTTAACAGGCGTAGGCGAATAGAGGAAAAGGAGCAAAGCAAGGCACAAGAAGAACAGCGTCGGGAGGTAGAACAAGCAGAACTAAAGCGACTTGAGGCAGAACGGCAGCAACTTCAAGAAAGAGAGAGGAAGGTCGAGGATGAATGCTGTAAAGCTGAGGGAGCAGATGGAACGGAACGACCACCTCCCAAGGGGGGTGGACGACCGCGTGGTTCAACAGTAGATATTGAGATAGGAGGAACGTCAGAGGCAGAACCCCACTCTCTGAAACCTGAAATTGTTTGTTGGAATGAAGGACGGAATTGGGTTGTAGGAATAGAAGTGCCTGAAGAATTGGAAGTCCAAAGTTTAGTTCAAAATGAGGAACTATTAGAACAGGATAAAAGAGACGAGACACGTTACTGCCTGAACCATGCCGAAGGCACAGTGAAGGTCACTTGGATTGGGGGAGAGAAAGATATTCCGCTTGTGGAAAAGGGAAGAGATTATTTTATTTTCAAAATGCGAAAGAACTGGAAAGAACCTGGGCGATTAGTTAGGTGTTCCACTGCTGGCTATTATCTTGTTGTTGTTCCACGGGGATGGAAACGTGACGAAGCAGTCTCAGGCACTGCCCCTGTAGTGCCAGAAAATGTCCAACTGAACGGTTATGTGGCACATTTCTTCTATCAGGAACAGAGCAGAGACACACTCATTGGCTTCATTACTGCGAATGGTGAACGAATTCAAGTGGAGTCTGGAACTCCTTGCTTTCAATTTGTAGGAAGAGAGATAGGAGATGCATCTGAGGATATGGGACCCCTCTTTGGCGGAGAACCACCTTTCATTCAAACGCTTGATGAAAAAGGATGGAGTGATATTAGGATAATCGTTGTTGGCGAGGAAGGGAGTGGAAGAAACAGGTGGCGGACGTCGTTCGCTCCACAAGAAGGTGCTAAAGAGCAGAGAATGCCTGATGAGATAGTGAATCGGCAGGGAGGTTGGTATTTCGTTCGCATTTACGATGATAACAATGATTTATTAGAGAGCATTGACTTTAGATTTAGTGCTGGATTGAAAGATATTCAGATAATGAACTCTGGATGTTTGCCTGAATCAGACGGATATAGTGATATTACAGTTCGATTTCTACTTCAGGCTAATTGCAAAGTCGAGCTGGAGGATAAGGAGATCCACCATTCATTGACGATTCGTCGAGAGAGCGACTCTACAATTTTAACAATACCTCCTGTGCCAAATTACGATAAAACTCACTGGATTTTGCGTGACGGCAATGCTAAGGTCAAAGTCACAGTCTTGGTAGAAAGGGTATGGTGGTGTGTTGACAGTCTGGATGCAGTTCCTACAAATTGGACAGATAAAACCATTTCTTTATCTCGAAAAGACTTTACCGCTATTACTGATAAAGCACTTTGGGTGAGATTTCCTCGTAAGCGCTGGATAAGTAAGATTGAAGTAGGTTTTGAGCGCACTAAAAGTAGATATTATAATGTAGAGACAGAAAAGGAAGAGATAGCTATTCCTTTACGTGATTTTTGCGATGCAAAGGAGATTGAAAACAAGCAGGAAGAATTTACAATGAAAATATGGGTTTCGCCAGAGGAGACCAAAATTTATGAGGCTATCGTTCTTAAGATTCCCGTTGAATTATCACGGCCAGTAGAACCAAAACCACCGCAAGTAAAGCCACCGCCTCTACTCAAATTAGAATCAGAGGTAAAGAGTCCTCGTGGGAAAGGAAGAAAAAGGAAAGGCAAAGGTTTTAGTAGAAATGAGATTGGTAACGCAGGATTAACCATGGAAGATGTAAAACGTTTGCACATACCTTACGATAGAAGAAGAAAATCATCACATTTATGGAATATAAAAAGATTAAATCTGTAACTAAGAGGTAATGGAAATGGTGATGTTGGAAGAATTAGCAGAACAAGTTGAAGAGAGATACAGGCGGTATCTCGGGACCACTTTTTACTTTAAAGACCCGGACCTAAGGAAATTGTTTCAAGAAGCTTTAAACTCTGGTCACTTAAGTAAGGGTCCATATCTTGAGGGCACTCCAGTCTTCAAACGTGGTAAAAAAGCGAGTGAACTCTTCCAAGAACTACTCCCTGACAAGGCTGATGAAGGATTCTTAAAGGCTTTGTGGGGCGATAGGCTTCTATATTTACATCAAGAAAGATCTATCCAGAAAGTATTCGGTGAGTCACGCAATGTAGTAGTTGCTACAGGCACAGCCAGTGGAAAGACAGAGGCTTTTCTCTATCCCATTCTTCTCCATCTATATCAGGAATTCCGAACAGGACAATTAGGGCCCGGAGTACGCGCACTCATTCTTTATCCGATGAATGCTCTGGCTAATGATCAGCGAGAAAGGCTGGGAGCAGTCTGTAAGAGACTTCAAGAAGCAGGCTCATCATTTAGATTCACATTTGGTCAATATATAGGTGAAACGCCAGAAGATGAGAATGATTCAGAGCGCCATGCACGAGACCACATCGCCAATCGGCTTCACGGTGAACTTGTCTTACGCAAGGAGATACGCGAAAATCCACCCCATATCCTGCTGACCAATTATTCTATGCTGGAATATCTTCTTATTAGGCCTCACGATAGCCCTCTTTTTGACAATGAGCGCGCTCAGTGGTGGACCTTTCTCGTAATAGATGAAGCCCACCAGTATAGAGGCACCAAAGGCATTGAGATGGGCATGCTCATTCGTCGATTGAAAAGGAGACTTATAGAAGGAGGTCGCACAGGACCTTTCAGATGTATTGCTACAAGCGCAACGATTGCAGGAGGAGAAAGTGATAGGTCACTCGTAGCAAAGTTCGCTACTGACTTGTTTGGAGAGAATTTTCTTAAAGAAGATATGATTTTAGGAGAGACCGAGCCAATTCCTGATTTGGGCAGAATAGACTTTTCTCCTGTTGAATACCAATCGCTCCAACAGGCACTTGCATCCGGTTCTGACCAGGAGCTATCTGAAATTGCCTGTCATTTCGAACTGACTATGCCTGAAGGTTTTGGTGTGTCTATGGCAGTCGGTTTCCTTCTTCAACATGACCGCCGTTCAACTAAACTTTGCCAGATCATTACAAGAGAACCTAAAGAGGTCGCTGTACTTGCTAATGAGATATTCCCAGATTTGTCAGAAGAAAAGCGCGTTAAAACCTTATCCGAACTTGTAGGATTACTTACAAAGGCTAAGGAGCCTTCATCCGATGCGCCACTTCTTTCAGCACGATACCATTTTTTTCTTCGCTCACTAAGGGCGCGCATCACGGGTTTTCACCACCCGGCCATACTTTATAAATTTAACTGGGCCAAATCTTGGTGAACTTGATTTCGGTCACATTCGACTCACAAAGGCTTCGCCAGGTCTGATGGTTGTATTATCTGAAGGACGAAGATGTGAAGGTTTTTATATCTGTGGTCAATGTGGGGCTGGGTTTCGTGATGCTAAAAGTCCACATGAAAATCCCTATGGGGAACATTGTTCTGGTACTCTTGAGCGGGTCTCTTTCGGTCACGAGTTCATTACAGATGTTCTTCAGATTCGATTCCTTTTACCCCAAGACAATGCCGAGGGTATATGGTTCGCCTACTCTCTTGCCTATGCTTTGGTTGAAGGAGCTGCTGAGGTTCTGGAAGTCCCTCCAACTGACTTGAGTGCAACAGTAGCCTATGAAAGTGGCAGTACAATTCCTCCTATTGTCCTCTACGACAATGTACCCGGCGGGGCAGGACTCGTTGCTCGCCTTGAAGATAAAGAGATACTCCACGCTTGTTTAAGCGCTGCACTTGATAGAGTCAAAGGTAGTTGTGGGTGTGGCGAGAATGATAGTTGTTACGGGTGCCTACGAAATTACCGAAATCAGTTTATACATCAGCACTTGAAGCGTGAGCCAGTCAAGCGATATCTAAAAAGGGTCTTGGAAGTATGGAAGGGATAAAAAAAGATGGGCCAATCCTTAGTTGTCTGGGCAATCTCTGAAGGAAGAATTACAGCCTATCATATAGATAGTCTCCTCTCTTACCGATAGACGTCTTTATCTTTCTATGTTATAATCTATAAAAAAGTGGAGGTGTGTATGAAAGTCTTTCTAATAGTTCTGATTGCAGTGCCTGTTCTGTTCTTGCTATGGTTTGCATTTTTGTATAATCTGCTTATTCAATTAAGATTCAGGGTCAGGAATGCCTGGGCGCAGATAGATGTGCAGTTAAAGAGACGCCATGACCTCATCCCGAATTTAGTTGAGGTTGCAAAGGGGTATATGAAGTATGAGAGTCAGACCTTGGAAAATGTAATTAAGGCGCGCACCCAGGCCACTCAGGCAACTCTGATTAAGGATAAGGAACAAGCGGAGAATTTTTTAACCAGCACATTGCGGACCCTCTTTGCTGTAGCCGAGCGGTACCCTGATTTAAAGGCGAATCAGAATATGTTGAAGCTTCAAGAGGAACTCACATCAACAGAAAATAAAATCTCCTTTGCAAGGCAGTATTACAATGATGAGGTTACGAGGTATAATACCACTATAAACAGTGTCCCTACCAATATGATTGCCTCGATATTTAATTTTAAACCTGAGGAGCTATTCGAACTCAAAGACCTCGCTCAAAGGGAACCACCTAAAGTCAGCTTCTAATTAATAGATGCCTTACTCTTTCATAGAGATAGAAAGAAAGAAGAATTGGCTCATTGTCTTAGTATTTATCTTTTTGGTGCTCCTCTATTTTCTCATTGCAGAGGCCCTCTGGCTGATTATTAAATTTTTCTTTCTCCTTGAGGCAAGGGTTTTTGAGGTCCCGCCCATATTTTCTATCAAAGAACTCACTTATGTATTTTTAATCTCGCTAATTATTGCGGTCTTTCATTGGTATCTTTCAACAAAGGATATGTTAAATAGGATTTTAGAGCTTCTTTGCGCAGTAGAGCCTGACCCTAAAGATACCTATCACCACATTTTTAAGAATATTGTTGAGGAGGTCTCTGTTGCAACAGGGGGTAAAAAGATACGCCCTTATGTTATTCCCACTGCAGGACTAAATGCCTTTGCAATATCTGATTTTAAAAGGGATGCAGTTATTGGTATAACGGAAGGGCTACTTGCAAGGCTGAATAGAAGTCAGTTAGAGGGGGTTATTGGCCATGAGGCAGCGCATATCGCATCCGGGGATAGCCTGCTGGCCACTGTTTCTTCTTCATTATTTGGTATATATTCAGGACTCCTTGAAGTAGTTAAAAGAGGTATTTCTCATACAAGGAGGGCAAGCCGGGGAACAGCCCTTCTACTACTTATCTTTATCGTATTATCAATTAGCCAGTTTATAAACCTGTTGCTAAATATGTTTTTGTCCCGCCAAAAAGAGCATAGAGCAGATGCGGTGTCTGTGAGGCTTACAAGAAATCCCATATCTTTGGCTGAAGCGCTCTATATAATATCGAGGTCTTGGAGGGGCGTCGGCCAGATACCTGATTCCCTTGCGCCGATTTTTATAATGAGTCCTGATTTAAACAGGCTTGAAGAATCAGAAGGGCTCTTCTCCAATTTATTTTCTACACATCCTCCAACAGAAGTTCGTCTTAAGATTCTCTTAGATATGGCACATTCTGATATATCTACGCTAAAAAGCGGGATAAGAAATAAACAAAAGATTCTCATAGAGGATGGGCTAATTGAGATTAAAGAGGCTCAGAGATTTTTATGTCCACAATGCAACCAGCCATTAGGAGAGATACTATACGAAGGCGCACCTGTTTTTAGATGCCATTTTTGTGGAGGTGTGTTTGCTAATCGGGATGTTGTGCCAAGAATAATTATCAGAGAGGATTTTGCATTTAATCCATCGATAGAGAGATTGGCAGAAATAGTTTTAAAGACGTATTCTCAAGGCATAAAGGCTGGAAATTTTAAGGTAGTTTATAAGTTAGATTGTCCTAAATGCAAAGGTAAGATGGTGCGTGGATTCTTTTCATATGGATATCCAATAGAAGTAGATAGTTGCCAGAGCTGTCAGTATGTATGGTTTGATAAGGACGAACTCGAAACCCTGCAATTCCTGTCTGAAAGGTTTAAATTAAAGAGAGATGAATAATAATTGCCTAAATATCTTATCTGGGATATAATTATTTAAGATTTATGCGAATGTCATTCTTTATCCCTGGCGGTTTTATTTCATTTCTGATAGCCTTATTTATCAGGCTCTGGGCATTGGACCATGGCCATATCCTTTTAGCAAAGCTTGCCCTTTTGTATATGATAATCCTCTTAATACCTGTTGCAATATTCTTATTGGCCATTCTTCTAGCTGGGATAATTTTATTGTTTATATTTATAATGGCGAGGAGGGCGCGGTTTTGATACTGTCAAAATTAAGGCACAGATGATCGCAGATTTGATGTTAAACTCGCGTTTTCACAGATGATCACAGATATCTGTGATCATCTGTTTCTTTTAATCTGTGATAATCTGTGCATTAAATTAGTATTAAGTTTTTAAGTAGAGGATTAACATGGGAGAAGAGAGCCTAAAACCAGTTTTTATTGAGGCCTTTGATTTAGATGATGCGTGGTTTAAGTGCCTCTGTAAGATATTGGAATGCGGTTATGTCTATAAGGTTACAAGGGGAAGTTATGAGGGCCAGAGGCGGCTTGAGTTTGACTATTGTTTGATTCGTATTAAAAATCCTGCTCATCAGATAATCCCTATTATACCTGAGGGATCAAGCATTCCTGCGCCCACAAGTATGGAATATATCCATAGTTATCTACAATATTTACTTACAGACTCAAAGACAGAGACAGAAGACTATACTTATGGCGAGAGGCTCGTTGACCCAAAGGCTAGAGTGAAAACTTTTAAAGATGGAGGGGAACTTATTCAAGAGATGCCATTAAAGGTAAATCAGATAGAGGAGGTTATAAATATTTATAAAACCCAGGGCTTTGGGACGAATCAGGCGATTATGGAGATAGGAATGCCTTCGGATATAAAACTAAAAGACCCGCCATGCTTGAGGCTTATTGATACAAGGATTCGCTATGGAAAACTCCATTTCTTCCCATATTTTAGGTCCTGGGATTTATGGGGAGGGTTCCCTTCAAATTTAGGAGGGCTTCAACTTGTAAAGCAGTTCATCGCAGAAGAGATAGGAGTAGAAGATGGCGAGATTATAGCATCAAGCAAGGGGCTTCATCTATACGAATATAGCTGGGAGATGGCAAAGCAGAGAACAAAGATGTTTGATGCGAAGATAGGATAGATGTGGTTTGTTCAAAAATTTTTTTACTTTTTGTAATTCTCCTTTCTAATCCGACAGATCTAACCAGGTTAGAAGCTGAAGAGATGAAGATTATTTCTTTATCAGAGCCGAAACTTAAAGGTGGGCTTTCTTTAGAAGAGGCAATAAACCTGCGCCGTTCTAAAAGAAATTTTGTTGAAAAAGACCTGACTCTTGACCAGATAAGCCAGCTTCTCTGGGCATGTCAGGGCATAACAGATAAACGCAGAGGACTCAGAGCTGCTCCTTCAGCAGGCGCTACCTATCCGCTTGAGATATATCTTTTGAATAGAGAAGGGCTTTTTCATTATATACCTAATGGCCATAGACTTGAAAAGATTTTGGACAAAGATATAAGACAGGAGCTTTGTAATGCTGCACTTGGCCAGAGCCCAATAAGAGATGCACCTGTGGATATAGTAATCTGTGCTATCTTTGAAAGGACTACTTCTGTATATGGCAGAAGGGCTCAAGCATATGTCTTCATAGAGGCAGGTCATGCAGCAGAAAATATCCATCTTCAGGCAGTAAGTTTAGGTCTTGGCTCAGTCCCAATAGGTGCCTTTGATGATGATTTTGTCAGAGATGTATTAAAATTAAAAGACCCTACTAGGCCTATCTATATAATCCCCGTCGGATATACAAGAGAATAAATTATGCACCCCGAGATTTTAAAAATAGGTGTCTTTACAATCTATAGCTATGGTTTATTTTTGGCCCTCGCTTTTTGTATTGGCATCTTTATTGCAAAAAAAGAGGCCAAGAGAAAAGGTCTAAACCAAGAAATTATCTTTGATTTAGCCTTTTTTATAATCTTAGGCTCAATTGTTGGTGCGAGACTATATTATCTTTTATTTTATGACCCGAAGATTTTTATAAGGTCTCCAAGGTCTGGAGAGGCGGGCTTGCTATTCACGGTGGAATCTTAGGCGGGCTTTTAACAGGAATTTTATTCTGCAAGATAAGTAGACTTTCTTTTTGGAAGGTTGCAGATACCTTTAGCCCTTCTATTATTTTAGGTCAGGCAATAGGCAGAATTGGTTGTTTTTTGAATGGATGCTGTTATGGTATCCCTACAAGGTTTTTTTTGGGGGTGAGGTTTCCTGAGGATAGCCTTCCATACATAGCATATGGTAATGTGGCAGTTCATCCAACGCAACTTTATGAAGCTACCTTGGATTTTATATTCTTTTTAATCCTATGGGCCTTGCGAAAGCGTATCAGATTCGATGGTGGACTCTTTTTATTATATCTGATGGGATATTCTGTGATACGACTGAGCATTTCTAATCTAAGAGGCGATAGTCTATATATTTGGGATACAGATATAAGGGTAGCACAGATTGTCAGCATAGTTGTATTCTTGATTGCTTTTGTTTTATTTTGTAGAAAACTTAAGCACTGGTCAGCAAAATGAAATTATCTCTCAATAAAAATTTAATCTTGACTCTAACTGTTATTGTAACTATCTCTTTAAGTATCCTCTTTAATATCTCTAT